>NZ_JABMCU010000154.1:0-10686 GCF_013179605.1 Enterobacter sp. CM29
GTGTACGAACAGGTTAGTCGGCTTGCGGAAATTGCTGCCTTCAAGCATCGCTGGCCAGAACAGGCTGTGGAAGTAAACGATGTCTTTGCCGATGAAGTGGTACAGCTCGGCGGTGGAATCTTTCTTCCAGTACTCGTCGAAGCTTAGGGTATCGCCGCGCTTGTCACACAGGTTCTTGAAGGAGCCCATGTAGCCGATTGGTGCATCCAGCCAGACGTAGAAATATTTGCCCGGCGCGTTCGGGATTTCGAAGCCGAAGTATGGCGCATCGCGGGAGATATCCCACTGCTGCAGACCGGATTCAAACCACTCCTGCATCTTGTTCGCCACCTGCTCCTGCAGCGCGCCGCTGCGGGTCCACGCCTGCAGCATTTCGCTGAACGACGGCAGGTCGAAGAAGAAGTGCTCGGAGTCACGCATCACCGGCGTGGCGCCGGAAACCACGGATTTCGGCTCGATAAGCTCGGTCGGGCTGTAGGTCGCGCCACACACTTCGCAGTTATCGCCGTACTGGTCCGGGGATTTACATTTCGGACAGGTGCCTTTGACGAAACGGTCCGGCAGGAACATGCCTTTTTCCGGATCGTACAGCTGAGAGATGGTGCGGTTTTTAATGAAACCGTTCTCTTTCAGACGGGTGTAGATCAGCTCTGACAGCTCGCGGTTCTCGTCGCTGTGCGTGGAGTGATAGTTGTCATAGCTGATGTCAAAGCCAGCAAAATCGGTCTGATGCTCCTGACTCATTTCGGCGATCATCTGTTCCGGGGAAATTCCCAGCTGCTGCGCTTTCAGCATGATTGGGGTGCCGTGGGCATCGTCCGCACAGATGAAGTTCACCTCGTGGCCGCGCATTCGCTGGTAACGGACCCAGACATCAGCCTGGATATGCTCCAGCATGTGGCCGAGGTGGATTGAGCCGTTGGCGTACGGCAGGGCGCACGTTACCAGAATTTTTTTCGCGACTTGAGTCATAGTAGGCATTACTTCTTTTAACTGTGAAAAGGGTTTTCGATATTACCAAAAGGGGCATTATTAAGTAAGCACAAACCACGGCCTTTCAGGTAAACTTGTTCATCTAAGGTCTTATTCACAAGAACAAAGGAGTCGGGATGAGTTCTCAATCCCAGGCCAAATCACCGGAAGCCTTACGAGCAATGGTCGCCGGGACGCTGGCTAATTTTCAGCATCCAACCCTGAAGCACAATCTCACGACGCTGAAAGCGCTTCATCATGTCGCATGGCTGGACGATACGCTGCACATTGAGCTGCAGATGCCGTTCGTCTGGACCAGCGCCTTTGATGCCCTGAAAGAGCAAACCAGTTCTGAGCTGCTGCGCATTACTGGCGCAAAAGCAATTGACTGGAAGCTAAGCCACAGCATCGCCACGCTCAAGCGCGTGAAAAATCAGCCGGGCGTTAACGGCGTGAAGAACATCATCGCCGTCAGTTCTGGCAAGGGTGGGGTGGGTAAATCGTCGACCGCCGTGAACCTGGCGCTTGCTCTGGCGGCAGAAGGGGCGAAAGTCGGCATTCTGGATGCGGATATTTATGGCCCGTCCATTCCGAACATGCTGGGTGCTGAAAACCAGCGTCCAACTTCGCCGGACGGTACCCACATGGCGCCGATCGTGGCGCACGGTCTGGCGACCAACTCCATTGGTTACCTGGTCACGGACGATAACGCAATGGTCTGGCGCGGCCCGATGGCCAGCAAAGCGTTGCTGCAAATGTTGCAGGAGACAATGTGGCCTGACCTCGATTATCTGGTGCTGGACATGCCGCCGGGCACCGGTGATATCCAGCTGACGCTGGCGCAGAACATTCCGGTCACCGGCGCCGTCGTGGTCACCACGCCGCAGGATATCGCGCTGATCGACGCCAAAAAAGGCATCGTCATGTTCGAGAAGGTGGAGGTGCCGGTACTCGGCATCGTCGAGAACATGAGCATGCACATTTGCAGCAACTGTGGACACCATGAGCCGATCTTCGGTACCGGCGGTGCGGAGAAGCTGGCGGCGCAATATCACACCCAACTGCTGGGGCAACTGCCGCTGCATATCACACTGCGTGAAGATCTGGATAGCGGGAAGCCGACGGTGGTCAGCCGTCCTGATAGCGAATTCACGGAAATCTATCGTCAGCTGGCGGGGCGCGTTGCGGCGCAACTGTACTGGCAGGGGGAAGTGATCCCGAGCGAGATCGCCTTCCGCGCGGTGTAACGCCTCTGCGCGTTAGTGCCGGGTGGCGGCTTCGCCTTACCCGGCCTACCTCGATTTTGTAGGTCAGGTAAGCGTAGCGCCACCTGACTTTACCCAAGCCGATAGTGCATCAAATAATACTCTCCTTCCGGAGAATCCCCCGTCGCCTCAATGTGCCAGCCGTGGCGCTGGTAAAACGCAACCGCTCGCTCATTCTTCACCAGACACTTCAGGGCGCCTGTACTGGTAAACGTCCTCTGTACTTGTTCCAGTAACAAACGGCCAACTCCCAGACGCTGATACTGCGGGTCGACAAACAGATTGTGCAAAAAGTTATCATTTTCCCAGACGGAGGCAAACCCTACCCGGTGACCGTCGTGAATCGCAACCCAGATCTGCTCGTCACGCGTTGCGGCGTCAAAATCCTCAAGCTGCCATTCAGAATTGTCCAGCCATGGCCAGGCCACGCGTCGTGCATGCAGGTACAGCGTGCGCAGAAATGGCCGGTCGTCCTCCTGCCAGGGCCGGATCATCGTATCAGCGGTGATAGAAAATATCTCCGTTATAGGCTTTGTAGATTTTGCCATCAGCATCGCCAATCAGAACGTAATTTTCACCCATGTAGGTCCAGTGCGTACCGGCATCGGGCGCGGGAAGGTTACGTAGCTGGTACTGTTTGATGGTGTACTCTGGCGTCTGATACTGCGCGGGCGCGGTATCGCCAATCTTAAATTTGGTGAAGTCGGCGATGAACTCCTGCTCTTCATAAGCCTTAATGCCGGAAGGCGCGGCGGCCGTTTGCGGGGCTGCGAATGCGGAGCCCGCCAGAGACAGTAATACACCCAGAAGCACCAATTTACGCTTAGCCATTTTTTCTCCAGTGATATCGTTACGGATACGCTTGTCTGCGGGGGACAGTGCGGCAGACAGCCCATTTTAAGTATCAAAACAGGGTGTGTTTGAAAAAAAATGTAACAAAAGTGAACGGTTTTGTGTAGTGCCAGCGGTTGTGAGTATTTTTGATATGAATGCGTGCTGACGGGAATAATTCATTGTAACTATCGTTTTGCTGAATTAATTCTGAAAATACATTGTTGCCGTAATTTTATAAACTGTAGATCGTGCTTTTTTTTGCCACAGGCTTTAAGATTTTCAGGAAGATTATATTTTAATTAATTGCCCGTCACAGATCGGGCAATTCGTGTCTTCACTTTTAGATTACGTTTTAGTATTCCCTTGAAAAGAAACTTATTTCAAGCGTGGGTTAGCGCAGGGCTGCGCCCCGTCGGGCGTTCGCTACGAGCAGGGATGATAAGTATATATAAATGAAAAACACAACAGCATTATCTGTAATATTCTTAGCAATAAGTCAGTTGGCGGGGTGCGTAATTTCTCCCGGCCAAACGTTAAGTTCCGCAGGCAAAAAAATAATTGCGCCGGCTGATCTCAATAATAGTTTAGATAAACAAATCGAAATTTATCCACTTACGCCCGGATTAATTGAGAAACTACGTCCCGCAGCAGCTAAATCTCAGGCAAATCCTAATCTTGATGAGCAGGTCAAAAACTGGGAATACCGTATTGGAATCGGTGACATCCTGACGGTCACCGTCTGGGATCACCCGGAGCTGACTACGCCCGCGGGACAGTATCGCAGCGCAAGCGATACGGGAAACTGGGTCAATGCCGATGGCACGCTCTTTTATCCTTACGTGGGTAAACTGCACGTGGCGGGAAAAACGGTTTCCAGAGTGCGCGAGGAGATCACCGCGCGGCTGGATAACGTCATTGAAAGCCCCCAGGTCGACGTCAGCGTTGCCGCTTTCCGTTCGCAAAAAGCCTACGTTACGGGAGAAGTGGCGAAATCTGGCCAGCAGGCCATCACCAACATTCCGCTGACGGTTATGGATGCCGTTAATGCCGCAGGTGGGCTTACTGCTGATGCGGACTGGCGGAACGTGGTGCTGACTCACAACGGTCAGGATTCCCGAATTTCCCTGTATGCCCTGATGCAGCATGGCGATTTAACCCAGAATAAGCTGCTCAACCCTGGCGACATCTTGTTTATTCCCCGCAACGATGCGCTGAAAGTATTCGTGATGGGCGAAGTTGTTAAACAGAGCACGCTGAAGATGGATCGCAGCGGCATGACGTTGGCTGAAGCGCTCGGCAATGCCGGTGGCCTGGACCAGAATATGGCTGATGCGACGGGTATTTTTGTTATCCGCTCGGTACGCGAGTCCGGGAAAATTGCGAATATCTATCAACTGAATGCAAAAGACGCTTCGGCCATGGTGCTGGGCACCGAGTTTCAGCTTGAGCCTTACGACATTGTCTATGTCACCACTGCTCCACTCTCCCGCTGGAATCGCGTAATAACACAGCTTGTTCCGACAATCAGCGGGGTGCATGACCTCACCGAAACGGTTCGTTATATCAGATCGTGGCCGCAATAATGTTCGAATCAATACTCGTGGTATGTACCGGAAATGTCTGCCGTTCTCCGATTGGAGAACGGCTTTTGCGCCAGCACTTGCCCGACAGACACATCACCTCGGCGGGAATACTCGGCCTTGAGGGGTATCCGGCGGATGAGTGCGCCCAGGACGTGGCCTGGCGGCATGGGATCTCCCTCGACGGTCATGTGGCGCGCAGGCTGACACGCAGGCTGATGCAGGGATCCGATCTCATCCTGGTTATGGAGCCGGAACATCTTCGCTTCATTGCAGCCATGGCACCGGAAAACAGGGGGAAGTCGCTGCTTTTTGGGCAGTGGCTGGAGCCGCAGGATATCCCAGACCCCTATCGTAAAAGCCGTGAAGCGTTTGAATATGTGTTCGGGCTATTGGGTAAAGCCAGCCAGGAATGGGCACGTCGTTTAGGACAGAAAGGAATAAAGCATTAATGTCGTCTTACACAACAGACAGTTATGGTGCAGGGGCACCCGAACAAAATGAAATCGATCTCGTTCGTTTGCTCGGCGAAATGATCGACCACCGCACGATGATATTGTGCGTGACTTTCCTTTTCACTTTATGCGCGGGCCTCTATGCCTGGGTTACGCCACCTGTTTATCAGGCGGATGCTATGGTGCAAATAGAAAGCAAACAGGATAACGGCCTGCTCAAAGGCTTGAGCCAGCTGGGCACCGATATTTCGCCGGATGTTGCCCCTGAAATTTTACTGTTGAAATCTCGCATGATCCTTGGCGAGACCGTCGACAAATTAGATCTGACGTATCAGGCAAAGCAGCGCGTTTTGCCTGTGGTGGGGCGTCTCTGGCAGCGTCTGCAAGGGCGTGGCCAGGGCAACATAACGTTAGGCGAACTCCAGATCCCGCAGGTGGAGGGCAAAGCGCAAGAACTCACGCTGACCGTACAGGAAGCGGGAAGGTATCACCTGACGGGCGAATACATTGAGGCAGACGGCCAGGTTGGTAAAACGCTGGTTACGCAAGGGATCGTGCTGCGGGTGACCTCGATTGAGGCGACGCCAGGCACACAGTTTTCGCTTAAGTCGTTGACGCGCCTGGAGACGATCAATGCACTGAAGAAGCGTCTGACGGTTGTGGAATCGGAGAAACAGAGCGGTATTGTGACCTTAACCCTGACGGGTGAAGATCCTGACAAAATCGCCCGGGTGCTGAATGCGATTGCTGAAAATTATCTTCAGCAAAATATCGCGCGCCAGGAGGCTCAGGATTCGCGTAGTCTGGATTTTTTACAGGAGCAGTTACCGAAAATCAGAGCGGACCTGGATCAGGCTGAAGCGCGGCTGAATGCCTACCGGGCGCAGCGCGACTCTGTGGATCTGTCTTTAGAGGCAAAATCCGTCCTGGATCAGGTTGTGAACGTTGAGAATCAGCTAAATGAGCTGACGTTCCGGGAGGCAGAAATTTCCCAGCTCTTTAAAAAGAGTCACCCTACCTACCGTGCATTGCATGAAAAAAGACAAACCCTTGTGCGGGAACGGGATCGTCTGAATAACCGTGTGTCCTCGATGCCCTCCACGCAGCAGGAGATTTTACGCCTGAGCCGCGATGTTGAGTCGGGCCGCACGATTTATTTACAGCTTTTGACGCGTCAGCAGGAGCTGAATATTTCCCGCTCCAGCGCTGTCGGGAACGTGAGGATCATTGATGAGGCGGTTACACTCCCGGATCCGATAAAACCGCGAAAAGCGCTAATCATTGCGCTTGGCGCGCTGTTCGGGCTCATCCTTTCAATGGGGACCGTACTGGTACGTCAGGCGTTCAAACGTGGGATCACGCTTTCCGAACAGCTGGAAGCGCAGGGGATGCCGGTTCTGGCGACGTTACCACGTTCACAGTGGCTGTGGAGTAAAACGCATTTGCGCAGAAAAAATCCGTTTTCTCGTCGCTGGACACACAAAACCTCGGATGTACCTTTCCTGCCAGTCGATCGACCTGCTGATATGTTTGTTGAAGCGGTACGCGGGCTGCGAACCAGTCTGCATTTCACCATGATGGAGGCTGAGAATCGCATTGTGATGATTTCTGGCCCCACGCAGGACTGCGGAAAAACACTGGTGGCGACGAACCTGGCGGCCATTGCCGGGCAGAGCGGTCAGCGGGCGCTGTTTATTGATGCGGATATGCGCCAGGGTTATGTGCATAATATTTTTGGCCTGGAGAACCGCCACGGATTATCCTGCCTGCTGGAAGGGAAGCGCGACTTTGGGGAGGTCATTCAGCATGCTGAAAAAGGGGGAATTGACGTCATCACCTGCGGCCCGGAACCCCTGCGTCCGTTAGAAATGCTGTTAAGCGAACGGTTCATTGACATCATGTCCTGGGTTAACGAGCACTATGACATTGTCATCATCGATACACCCCCAGTTCTTGCCGTCAATGATGCCGCGCTGGTTGCCAGAGCAGCCGGAACAACGCTAATGGTTGCCCGTTACGATAAAACCAGCGTGAAAGAGATGGAGAATACCGTTAAACGTCTACAGCACGTTGGCGTGAAGGTCAGCGGCACAATCCTCAACGATATTGTTAAATCCGCAGCGCTGTTTTACAGCTCGGGGTACAGCCAGTATGACTACGGTTATGCTTCGAGGAAAAAAGGATAGGGGCGTCAGGACGGGAAAATAAACCCTCTCCCGGATGGGAGAGGGAAAAGCATTACTTCGCCATCACTTCCTGCGCGGTACGCTCAACCAGAGACAGCAGGACTTTAACGTCCTCCAGCGTCACGGTTGGGTTCAGCAGGGTCAGCTTCAGGCAGGTGACGCCGTTATGCTCGGTCACCCCGACGTTTGCGCGGCCGGATTCCAGCAGCGCATCGCCAATTTTCTGGTTCAGCAGGGCGATACCGGCGTCAGCCATCTGGGTCTGCGGACGGAAGCGGAACAGCACGCTTGCCAGCTGGGGTTGCATAACCAGTTCCAGAGCAGACTGCTCTTTTACGTAAGCCGCAACCTGCTGTGCCAGCGTCACGCCGTGATCGATAATTGCCGCATATTGCTCCTGACCCAGCGCTTCCAGGCTCATCCACAGCTTCAGCGCGTCGAAACGACGGGTGGTTTGCAGAGATTTGGAAACCAGGTTAGGCACGCCCGCTTCTTCATCGAACTCAGAGTTCAGGTAAGCCGCCTGATAGCGCATCAGCTCATAATGACGTGCTTCTTTCAGCAAGAAGGCACCGCAGCTGATGGTCTGGAAGAACTGCTTGTGGAAGTCCAGCGTCACGGAATCCACCAGCTCGATGCCGTCCAGGTAGTGACGATACTGCTCAGACATCAGCAGCGCGCCGCCCCAGGCCGCATCAACGTGTACCCAGATATTCTGTTTCGCAGCCAGCTCGGCAATGGCACGCAGCGGATCGATAGCACCCGTATCCGTCGTGCCGGCCGTGGCCACAATCGCCAGGATCTGTTCGCCGTTCGCGTTGCACTGTTCGATTTTCGCCGCCAGATCGGTGAGATCCATGCGGGAGAATTCATCAGTTTTCACCTGCACCACGGACTGGTAGCCCAGGCCCATCAGCGCCATGTTTTTCTGCACGGAGAAGTGGGCGTTTTCAGAGCACAGCACGCGAATTTTGCGCAGATCGCCCACCAGACCGTCCTGCTGTACCGAGTGGCCCTGACGCGCGAAGAACGCATCACGCGCCAGCATCAGGCCCATCAGGTTACTCTGGGTGCCGCCGCTGGTGAAGACGCCTGCGTCGCCAGCCTGATAACCCACGCAGGTACGCAGCCATTCGATCAGCTTGATCTCAATAATGGTTGCGGACGGGCTTTGATCCCAGGAGTCCATACTCTGGTTGGTGGCGTTAATCAGCACTTCCGCCGCCTGGCTTACGACCAGGCTTGGGCAGTGCAGGTGCGCCACGCACTGCGGGTGATGAACGGACAAACTGTCTTTCAGGAAGAACTCCACGGCGCGTTCAATCGCCGCTTCGTTGCCCAGCCCTTTCGGGTTGAAATCCAGCTTAATACGGTCGCGCAGCTCCGCGACCGTTTTGCCCTGGTACATCTCAGGTTGTTTCAGCCACTGCATCACAGCCTGAGTGCTTTGTTCAATCGCCTGCTGGTAAGCTTCAATGCTCTGGGCAGAGGAGAACAAAATTGGGTTTGAATCAGACATCGTAATCAACAACTCCGGTTACGCCGGGCGAACGCCCGCAGCAAGCAGTGCCTGCTCGAATTTATCCAGGAAGACTTTCAGCTCGTCATCGCTGATCAGCAGTGACGGCAGCAGACGCAGAACGATACCGTTACGGCCGCCACGCTCCAGAATCAGGCCTGCTTCGAAGCACTTCTTCTGGATCAGTGCAGACAGCTCGCCATCGCCCGGGAAGCAACCCATGTGGTCGGCGGCTTCATGTGGCTTAACGATTTCAATACCGATCATCATGCCCAGACCGCGAACGTGGCCGATCACCGGATAGCGTTTCGCCATCTCTTTCAGCTGGCCTTTCAGCCATTCGCCCTGTGCGGCAACTTTGCCCGCGATATTCTGGTCTTTCAGGATCTTCAGCGTCGTCAGACCGGTTGCCATCGCCAGCTGGTTGCCGCGGAAGGTACCGGTGTGGTGACCAGGCGCCCACGCATCGAACTGCTTCTTGATACCGAGCACAGCCAGTGGCAGACCGCCGCCAACTGCTTTGGACATCACGATGATGTCAGGCTCAATGCCTGCGTGTTCGAAGGCAAAGAATTTACCGGTACGGGCAAAGCCAGCCTGAACTTCGTCGAGGATCAGCAGAATGCCGTGTTCCTGAGTCACTTTACGGATGCGCTGCAACCACTCAGCCGGAGCCGGGTTCACGCCGCCTTCGCCCTGAACAGCTTCCAGGATCACCGCGGCAGGTTTACGCACGCCGCTTTCAACGTCGTTGATCAGGTTATCAAAGTAGTAGGTCAGCGCCTTCACGCCCGCTTCACCACCGATACCCAGTGGGCAGCGGTACTCGTGTGGGTAAGGCATGAACTGGACTTCTGGCATCATACCGTCAACCGCTTCTTTCGGAGACAGGTTACCGGTGACGGACAGTGCACCGTGGGTCATACCGTGGTAACCACCAGAGAAACTGATGATACCGCTGCGACCGGTTACTTTTTTCGCCAGCTTCAGCGCCGCTTCAACGGCGTCAGCCCCGGACGGGCCAGTGAATTGCAGACAGTACTCTTTGCCCTGACCAGGCAACAGAGAGAGGAGGTATTCTGAAAACGCGTCTTTCAACGGCGTAGTCAGATCCAGGGTATGTAACGGCAAGCCGCTGGTAATGACATTTTGGATGCTTTTCAGCACATCAGGATGATTGTGGCCAAGCGCGAGGGTGCCTGCGCCTGCTAAACAGTCAAGGTATTCTTTATTATCTGCATCGGTGATCCACACGCCTTCTGCTTTCGTGATCGCTAAAGGCAGTTTGCGCGGATAACTCCTGACGTTAGATTCAAACTCGGCCTGACGGGCCAGATAGGTTTCGTTGCTTTTGTGGGCATCTACGGTGTCAATACGGACTTTATCCGTCATCATATCACTCCTACAACCGCCGCTTCGTTATGAGCAACGATTGAATAAAAAGTTAAAAAACAGATGGGGCCTGAAAAAAACGCCGCCAATATAGAGCCTTTTGTCACCGGGCTCAATGGTTAATTTGTTTACTGTTTTGTGACACAGGGCACAGGGGAGGGGATAACCTCATTTTCCGGCAAAAATATGCAGTTTATTCTTAATAAAAACAGTGATTTATATATGGATTGTCAGCATTGTAAAATCAGATGAAAGAGTGTGGCAAATTGTGCGCCTGGCAGGCTAAAAGGAGGCGGAGAGCCTCCTTAGACTGTTTATTTTTGGGTAACGCGTAAAACGCCGTGTTCACGTCCCTTTGTTTTATTCCATGACGCGTCCGTAATACCGTTTTCATCCAGGCTTATCGATATCACAAAACCGTTACCATGGATCTCATAGAAATTCGCATTCAGACGTTTAACGCTGGCTTTTTTGCCGTTCACG
>NZ_JABMCU010000155.1:0-10636 GCF_013179605.1 Enterobacter sp. CM29
GTTCCCAAGCATCATGCCGGACAGCGGCGATCGTCAGGCCAATATCAGGACGACCGTAAGCTCAACGGGTCCGATGGCTGCGATTGTCGGCTTCCAGTCTCCGTATAACGACCAGCGCAGCGTGATCGCCCTGCTGGCGGACAGCCCGCGCGGCTATGAGCTGCTCAACACGGCCATGAACGACAGCGGTAAACGGGCGGCAATGTTCGGTTCCGTCTCGGTGATCCGTGAGTCGGGGGTAAACAGCCTGCGCGTGGGGGATGTCTACTACGTCGGTCATCTGCCGTGGTTCGAACGCCTGTGGTACGCCCTCTCTAACCACCCGGTGCTGCTGGCCGTGCTGGCTGCGCTCAGCGTTGTATTGCTGGCGTGGGTACTGTGGCGTCTGCTGCGAATCATCAGCCGTCGTCGTCTTAACCCGGACCATGAGTAAGCCGTGATGAAAATCTTTCGCGGATGTGTAGTCGCAGCGTTGATGCTGGCGGCGGCGAATCTGCATGCCGCCTGTCGCTGGCCTGCCTGGGAGACGTTCAAGCAGGATTATATGAGCGAAAGTGGGCGCGTCATTGATCCCAGTGACGCGCGCAAAATCACCACCTCCGAAGGGCAAAGCTATGGATTGTTCTTTTCCCTGGCAGCAAACGATCGCAAGACGTTTGATCTGCTGCTGACATGGACGCGCGATAACCTTGCCGAGGGGGATTTAGCCCAACATCTCCCGGCGTGGCTATGGGGAAAAAAGGACGACAACACCTGGGCGGTTATCGACCCTAACTCCGCGTCCGATGCCGATATCTGGATAGCCTGGTCGCTGCTGGAAGCCGGGCGGCTGTGGAAAAATCCCGATTACACGCGCACGGGTAAGGCGCTGTTGACGCGCATTGCCAGTGAAGAAGTGGTGAAGGTACCGGGGCTGGGTGCTATGCTGCTGCCGGGTAAAGTCGGTTTTGCCGAAGAGAGTGCCTGGCGTTTCAACCCCAGCTACCTGCCGCCGCAGCTTGCGAGCTATTTCACCCGTTTCGGCGCACCGTGGACAACGCTCCGTGAAACCAACCTGCGTCTGCTGCTGGAGACCGCGCCAAAAGGATTTTCCCCGAACTGGGTGAAATACCAGAAAAAGGGCGGCTGGCAGTTGAAGCAGGATACGACCCTGATCGGCAGTTACGATGCGATTCGCGTCTATCTGTGGGTAGGGATGATGAACGATAACGATCCGCAAAAAGCCCGGCTACTGGCGCGTTTCAAGCCCATGGCGACCACCACAATCAAACAAGGCTTACCGCCGGAAAAAGTGGACGTAGCGACCGGGAAACGTACCGGAGATGGGCCGGTAGGGTTTTCTGCCTCCCTGCTTCCATTTTTACAAGAACGGGACGCGCAGGCGGTGCAACGCCAGCGTGTCGCCGATCGTTTTCCCGATAACAATGCTTATTACAGCTACGTTCTGACCCTCTTTGGACAAGGGTGGGATCAGCATCGTTTTCGTTTCACCTCGCAAGGTGAATTACTACCGGATTGGGGCCAGGAATGCGCACGTTCACACTAAATCTACTCGCCTTATCGCTTGGCCTGGCGCTCATGCCCCTGGCCCAGGCCGCCAACTCCCCGCAGCAGAGACAGCTGCTGGAACAGGTTCGTCTGGGGGAATCCACCCAGCGTGAGGATTTGGTGCGCCAGTCGCTCTATCGCCTTGAGCTGATCGACCCCAACAACCCGGACGTGATTGCCGCTCGCTTCCGCTACCTGTTACGACAGGGGGATACGGCGGGCGCGCAAAAAGAGCTGGATCGCCTGAAAGGAATAGCACCCGATTCCAGTGCGTACCAGTCCTCCCGTACGACCATGCTGCTCTCCACGCCGGATGGTCGCCAGGCCCTCCAGCAGGCTCGTCTGCTCGCCACCACCGGGCACACGCAGGAAGCTATTGCCGCGTATGACAAACTGTTTGACGGTAATCCGCCCAGCGGCGACATCGCGACGGAGTACTGGAACGTGGTGGCGAAAGAGCCTGCCCGCCGCAATCTGGCCATTAATCAGCTGAAGAAAATCAACGCCAGCAGTCCGGGCAACGCCCCGCTACAGGCTTCGCTGGCGCAGCTTCTGTTCCAGAGCGGACGTCGTGATGAAGGGTTTGCGGTGTTACAGGAGATGGCCAAATCGAACAATGGCCGCAGTCAGGCGTCGGACATGTGGTACCAGCAGATCAAAGATCAGCCGGCCAGCAGCGCCAGCGTTACCGCGCTGCAACAATACCTGAGCGTGTTCAGCGATGGCGATAACGTGACGGCGGCGCGCGCCCAGCTTGAAGCGCAGCAAAAACAGCTCGCCGATCCGGCGTTTCGCGCCAAAGCCGAAGGGTTAGCCGCAGTGGATGCCGGGCAGGGCAGTAAAGCGGTAACGGAGTTGCAGAAAGCAGTCAGCGCCAACCACGCCGACAGTGAAGCCGTAGGCGCGCTGGGGCAGGCCTATTCGCAGAAAGGCGATCGCGCCCGCGCGGTTGCGCAGTTTGAAAAGGCGATCGCCCTCGATCCGCAGAGCGACAACCGGGGCAAATGGGACAGCCTGCTAAAGGTTAACCGATACTGGCTGCTGATCCAGCAGGGTGATAACGCCCTGAAAGCCAACAAGACAGCCCAGGCGGAACGCTATTATCAGCAGGCGCGCAACATTGACAATACGGACAGCTACGCGGTCCTGGGGCTGGGTGACGCGGCGGCGGCGCGGAAAGATAAGGACGCGGCTGAACGCTATTATCGCCAGGCATTGCGGATGGACAGCGGCAACAGCAACGCGGTACGCGGTCTTGCCAATATTTATCGCGAGCAGTCTCCGGAGAAGGCGACGCAGTTTATTCAGTCGCTCTCTGCCAGCCAGCGCCGCAGCATTGATGATATTGAACGTAGCCTGACGAACGAGCAGCTCTCGGCTCAGGCTGAACAGCTGGAAAGCCAGGGAAACTATGCGCAGGCCGCAGAAATTCAGCGCCGACGCCTTGCGCTTTCCCCGGGCGACGTGTGGATCACCTACCGGCTATCACGCGATCTGTATAGCGCGGGTCAGCGCAGCCAGGCGGATAACCTGATGCGCCAGCTGGCAAGCCAGAAACCGGGCGATCCGGATCAGGTTTACGCCAGCGGGCTGTACCTGTCCGGTAACGATCGGGACCGGGCCGCGCTGGCGCATCTGAACACGCTGCCGCGCGACAAGTGGAACGGCAACATCCAGGCGCTGGCGGACCGCCTGCAAAGTAATCAGGTGCTGGAAACCGCCAACCGCCTGCGCGACAGTGGAAAAGAGCAGGAAGCGGAAGCGCTGCTTCGCCAGCAGCCCCCGTCCACCCGTATTGACTTAACGCTGGCAGACTGGGCTGAACAGCGTGGCGATCACGAGGCCGCGAAAACCGCCTACAACACCGTCCTGCAACGGGAACCGCAGAACGAAGACGCAATTCTCGGCCTGACCGGAGTCAATCTTGCTCAGGGCAACAGGGACGCCGCTCGCGCTGAGCTGGCGAAACTGCCCGCGGCACAAAACGGCGAACCGCTCTCCCTCAATATGCAGCGCCGGATCGCCATGGCGCAGGCCGGTCTGGGTGATCCTGCCGCGGCAGAAAAGACCTTCAACACCATTCTTCCGCAGGCAAAATCGCAGCCGCCTTCTATGGAAAGCGCGCTGGTGATGCGTGATGCCGCCCGTTTCCAGGCGCAAAACGGCCAGCCTCAGCAGGCGCTGGAAACCTGGAAAGATGCGATGGTCTCATCGGGCATCACGACGACCCGTCCAACCGATAACGACAGCTTTACGCGGCTCACGCGTAACGATGAGAAAGATGACTGGCTGAAGCGCGGCGTGCGCAGCGATGCAGGCGATCTTTATCGTCAGCAGGATCTGAACGTCACGCTGCAACACGACTACTGGGGATCCAGCGGCACGGGGGGCTATTCCGACCTGAAAGCGCACACCACTATGCTCCAGGTGGATGCGCCGCTATCGGATGGCCGCATGTTCTTCCGTAGCGATCTGGTCAATATGAACGCCGGTTCCTTTGATACGGACAATGGAACCTACGATCCAACGTGGGGTACCTGCGCCGAAACGCCATGTCACGGCAGCACGAACCAGTCGGCCAACGGCGCCAGCGTGGCCGTCGGCTGGCAGAACAACACCTGGGCGTGGGACATCGGTACAACGCCGATGGGCTTCGACGTGGTCGATGTGGTGGGCAGCCTGAGCTACAGCAACGACTTGGGGCCGATTGGCTACACCCTGAACGCCCATCGTCGTCCGATTTCCAGCTCTGTGCTGGCCTTCGCCGGGCAAAAAGATCCCAATACCGACACCACCTGGGGCGGCGTGCGTGCTACCGGTGGCGGCGTGAGCATGAGCTACGACAAAGGCGAAGCTAACGGGATCTGGTCAAGCCTGAGTGCCGACAGCCTCACCGGGAAGAATGTCGAAGATAACTGGCGGGTCCGCTGGATGACCGGCTATTACTACAAGCTTATCAATCAGAACAACGAGCGTCTGACGGTCGGTGTGTCCAACATGCTCTGGCATTACGATAAGGATTTAAGTGGCTATTCGCTGGGCCAGGGCGGTTACTACAGTCCCCAGGAGTATGTGTCGTTTGCCTTACCGGTGAACTGGCGTAAACGCACAGAGAACTGGTCATGGGAACTGGGCGGTTCCGTCTCATGGTCCCATTCAAAAACAAAAGATGTGATGCGTTATCCGTTGCAGGGGCTGATCCCGGACAATGAGCCAGGCCGTTATACCGATAAAGGTGCGATGGGAACCGGAAGTAGCTCGTCAGGGACGGGTTATACCGCAAGGGCGATTGTTGAACGCCGTGTGACGTCCAACTGGTTTGTCGGTCTGGGCGTCGATATTCAGGAAGCGAAAGACTATACCCCGAGCCATGCGCTGCTCTATGTTCGGTATTCTGCCGCAGGCTGGCAGGGTGATATGGACTTACCGCCGGAACCGCTGGTGCCTTATGCAGACTGGTGATCGGATTTTTGCTTAATCTAATTGTAAGTCTCTCTTAAAAGTGCAGCTATCGGGTATACTCGGGCGCACCAGGTTTACGCCCTGGTGCGCCCTGCGCTTCGAGTTTTGTGGAGAGTCATTTTGCGTGTCAGCCGTTCCTTAACGATCAAACAGATGGCGATGGTGTCTGCCGTCACAATGCTGTTTGTCTTCATCTTCTGCGTCATTTTGCTGTTTCATTCCGTACAGCAGAATCGCTATAACACGGCTTCGCAACTGGAAAGTATTGCCCGCTCGGTGCGGGAACCCCTGTCGGCCTCGATCCTGAAAGGGGATATCCCCGAGGCGGAATCCATCCTGAAACGCATTCAGCCCGCCGGTATCGTGAGCCGCGCCGACGTCGTGCTGCCGAACCAGTTCCAGGCGCTGCGGATGAGCTTTATCCCGGAGCGTCCCGTCCCGATGATGGTGATGCGCCTGTTTGAACTGCCGGTGCAGATTTCCCTGCCTCTCTATTCCCTGGAAAGACCGGCTAACCCGCAGCCGCTGGCCTATCTGGTACTACAGGCGGACTCGTACCGCATGTATAAATTCGTCATGAGTTGGGTTGCTACGTTGGTGACTACTTACTTACTTTTAACCTTAATGTTGAGCGTGGCGCTGACGTGGTGCATCAACCGGTTAATTGTGCATCCGTTGCGCCGCATAGCCCGGGAGCTGAATGACCTCTCTCCGCAGGAGCACATGGGGCATCAGCTTCCCTTGCCGCGTCTGCATCACGACGATGAAATCGGCATGCTGGTCCGCAGTTACAATATCAACCAGCAGCGTGTCCTGCGTCAGCAGGAAGAGGTCAGTAATAATGCCACCCGTTTCCCGGTTTCCGACCTGCCAAACAAAGCGTTTTTAATGGCCCTGCTGGAGCAGACCGTCGCTCGCCAGCAGACCACCGCGCTGATGGTGATTGCCTGCGAGACCTTGCAGGACACGACGGGCGTGCTGAAAGAGAGCCAGCGCGAGATGCTATTACTGACGCTGGTGGAAAAAATCAAATCTGTGCTGGCGCCGCGCATGGTACTTACCCAGGTCAGCGGCTATGACCTGGTGGTGATTGCGCACGGTGTAAAAGAGCCGTGGCACGCTATTACGTTAGGTCAGCAAGTACTCACTGTCATAAATGAGCGGCTACCCATTCAGGGTATCCAGCTACGCCCAAGTGCCAGCATTGGTATCGCAATGTACTACGGTGGTCTGACCGCCGAGCAGTTATACCGTCGGGCTTTCTCAGCAGCGTTTAC
This sequence comes from Enterobacter sp. CM29, assembly GCF_013179605.1. NCBI lineage: Bacteria > Pseudomonadati > Pseudomonadota > Gammaproteobacteria > Enterobacterales > Enterobacteriaceae > Enterobacter > Enterobacter sp. CM29. The sequence continues at coordinate 6,288 of NZ_JABMCU010000155.1, forward strand.
CGCGCGCCGAAAAGGCAAAAACCAGATCCAGTTCTTTGATCCGGAGCAAATGGAAAAAGCCCAGCAGCGCCTGACGGAAGAGAGCGACATTCTGACGGCGATGGACAATCGCCAGTTTGCGCTCTGGCTACAGCCGCAGGTGGATTTGCGCACGGGTGAAGTGACCAGCGCCGAAGCGTTGCTGCGCATGCAGCAGCCGGACGGCACGTGGGAGCTGCCTGAGGGGATGATCGAACGTATCGAGTCCTGCGGCCTGATGGTCACCGTCGGATACTGGGTGCTGGAAGAGTCGTGCCGCCAGCTTGCGGCCTGGCAACAACGGGGCATCACGCTGCCGCTGTCGGTGAATCTTTCTGCGCTACAGCTGATGCACCCGACTATGGTGCCGGATATGCTCGAGTTGATCCATCGCTACCGCATCCAGCCCCACACGTTGATCCTGGAAGTCACCGAGAGCCGTTGTATTGACAATCCTGACGACGCTGTCGCCATTCTGAAACCGCTGCGTAACGCCGGGGTCCGCATTGCGCTGGACGATTTTGGTATGGGGTATTCCGGCCTGCGTCAGCTCCAGCACATGAAAACCCTGCCGGTGGACGTCCTGAAAATCGACAAAACCTTTGTGAAAGGGCTGCCGGAGGATTGCAGCCTGGTGCAGGCCATTATCCAGATGGCGCACAGCCTGAACCTGCACGTGACTGCCGAAGGTATTGAGGCCGAAGCCCAGCGCGAGTGGCTGGCTGCGGCGGGTGTGGAGAGCGGTCAGGGCTTCCTGTTTGGCCGCGCCGTGCCGACGGATACCTTTGAGCGACGCTATCTCGCCGACGCTGGCAATAACGCAAAAGTGTAATTTTGTTGCTGGCTTGTGCGAGCCAGCTCAAAGTTCTTAACATTTGTGTTTCAAATTTGAACCCCGTTTATTTCTGTCCTGTTATGTGGGTGTTATTTTAAAGCCGCAGGTTAACCATAACCTTACAAAGCCTGTAGTTATTCTTTCCAGGGACACCCTATGAAAACCTCACTCTTCAAAAGTCTTTACTTCCAGGTCCTGACAGCCATCGCCATCGGTATTCTGCTCGGTCACTACTACCCGGAGCTGGGCGCGCAAATGAAACCGCTTGGCGACGCGTTCGTTAAGCTCATCAAAATGATCATCGCGCCGGTCATCTTCTGTACCGTGGTGACCGGTATCGCTGGCATGGAAAGCATGAAGGCGGTCGGGCGTACGGGGGCGGTTGCCCTGCTGTACTTCGAGATTGTCAGTACCATCGCGCTGATTATCGGCCTGATTATTGTCAACGTGGTACAGCCTGGCGCGGGCATGAACGTTGACCCGGCCACGCTGGATGCGAAAGCGGTGGCGGTTTACGCTGAACAGGCGAAAGATCAGGGGATTGTTGCCTTCCTGCTGGACGTGATCCCGAGCAGCGTGATTGGCGCGTTCGCCAGCGGAAATATCCTCCAGGTACTGCTGTTTGCCGTGCTGTTTGGCTTTGCCCTGCACCGTCTTGGCAGCAAAGGTCAGCTGATTTTTAACGTCATTGAAAGCTTCTCGCAGGTTATCTTCGGCATCATCAACATGATTATGCGTCTGGCCCCGATTGGTGCCTTTGGCGCGATGGCCTTCACCATCGGGAAATACGGCGTCGGCACGCTGGTACAGCTTGGCCAGCTGATTATCTGCTTCTACATCACCTGTATTCTGTTTGTGGTGGTGGTGCTCGGCTCCATCGCTCGTGCGACCGGCTTCAGCATCTTCAAATTTATCCGTTACATTCGTGAAGAGCTGCTGATTGTCCTCGGCACATCCTCTTCTGAGTCCGCGCTGCCGCGTATGCTCGATAAAATGGAAAAGCTGGGCTGCCGTAAGTCAGTGGTGGGGCTGGTTATTCCTACGGGCTACTCCTTTAACCTGGACGGCACCTCGATTTACCTGACGATGGCGGCGGTCTTTATTGCTCAGGCCACCAACAGCCACATGGATATCTTCCATCAGATTACGCTGCTGGTCGTCCTCCTGCTCTCCTCGAAAGGGGCGGCGGGCGTAACGGGTAGCGGATTTATCGTGCTGGCGGCCACTATTTCAGCGGTTGGCCATCTGCCGGTGGCGGGTTTGGCCCTGATCCTCGGTATCGACCGCTTTATGTCTGAAGCCCGCGCGTTAACCAACCTGATTGGTAATGGTGTGGCGACGGTTGTGGTGGCGAAGTGGGTAAAAGAGCTGGATCACAAGAAACTTAACGATACGCTGAATAATCGCACATCTGAGGACAAAACCCCCGGTTTATCCTCTTAATCCCTCATAAATGCCCGTATTCCCTTGTGGGGATGCGGGCACCTGCGCATAATAACCGCTCATACCTGTCATATTTCGACAAAATTTTTTTGGGTATATTTCGCTTCCGCCCGTGACGTTTAGCTGAACACGCTGTCTAATCGGAAGGTTTTCATCGTCATCTTTGAGTGCTCACGTCGCGAGACACTCTCTTTAACCAGGAATGTTGATCAGGGGTTCACATGCAGGGCACAAAAATTCGACTCTTAACCGGCGGTTTGCTGATGATGGCAGCAGCCAGTTATGTGCAGGCAGATGCGCTCCAGCCAGACCCGGCCTGGCAACAGGGAACACTGGCGAACGGATTCCAGTGGCAGGTGTTATCCACTCCGCAACGTCCGAGCGATCGCATTGAAATTCGTCTGGCTGTGAATACCGGCTCCCTCACTGAAAGCACCCAGCAGACCGGCTTAAGCCATTTTATTCCTCGACTGGCGCTCACCCAGAGCGGCAGTTTGCAGGCGGTTCAGGTGCGTTCTTTATGGCAACAGGCCATCGATCCTAAACGCCCGCTGCCCCCGGCTGTGGTCTCCTATGACTACACCATGTTTAATCTGAGCCTGCCCAACAACCGTAACGATCTGCTTAAAGAAGCGCTGACCTATCTTTCCGATGCCACCGGCAAACTGGCGATTACGCCTGAGACCGTAAACTATGCGTTGAGCAACAGCGACATGGTGGCGACCTGGCCGACGGATACCAAAGAAGGCTGGTGGCGCTACCGCCTGAAAGGGTCCACGCTGCTTGGCCACGACCCGGCAGAACCGCTGAAACAGCCGGTGGATCCAGAGCAGGTGAAATCTTTCTACCAGCAGTGGTACACCCCGGATGCCATGACCCTCATTGTAGTGGGCAACGTGGACAGCCGTGCGGTGATAGAGCAGATCAACAAAGCCTTTGGCGATCTAAAAGGGAAGCGTGAAACGCCCGCCCCTGTTCCTACTTTGTCCCCGCTGCGTCCTGAGACGGTCAGTATCATGACGGATACCGTGCGTCAGGATCGTCTTTCGATGATGTGGGATACCGCCTGGCAGCCGATCCGCGAGTCCTCGGCGCTGTTGCGTTACTGGCGTGCGGACCTGGCGCGTGAAGCGCTGTTCTGGCATGTTCAGCAGACGCTCAGCAAGAACAACGTGAAAGACATTGGTCTGGGCTTTGACTGCCGCGTGCTGTTCCAGCGCGCCCAGTGCGCCATTAACGTCGAATCGCCGGGTGATAAGCTGAATGCCAATCTCGGCGTGGTGGCGAAAGAGCTGGCTAAAGTGCGTAAAGAGGGCCTGTCTGAAGAGGAATTTAACGCCCTGGTGGCGCAGAAATCCCTCGAATTGCAGAAACTGTTTGCCACCTATGCCCGCGCCGATACCGATATCTTAATCAGCCAGCGCATTCGCTCCTTACAGAATCAGGTCGTGGACATCGCGCCGGAGCAGTATCAGAAATTGCGTCAGGATTTCCTGAACGGTCTGACCGTGGAGATGCTGAATCAGGATCTGCGTCAGCAGCTGTCTCAGGATATGGCGTTGATTCTGTTGCAGCCGAAAGGTGAGCCGGAATATGACATGAAAGAGTTAAAGGCCACCTGGAACGCCATCATGGCGACGCCGTCGCAGCCAGTACAGGCGGCGGCCGATGATTTGCACCAGGATGCGAGCGATATTCCGCAGGGCCAGTAAGGCCCTGCGTTCCCTCTCCCTGTGGGCTGAGGGATTTTATGCAGAAGCAATAAAGTTGCTTTCTAAATGACTGAGGGCTGTCAGCGATGCCCTGGTCCGGCTGTAAATCGCTGAGGCGTTTCCTGCAGGCCGGGGCGAGGCACAGGGATGCGCCGGGAGCCCGGGTCGCCAGGGTGGTGGCGACTGAGCCACCCTGGCACGTTCACCGGTCATGTCGTTACAGAGTAGCAAGGAACATAAAGTGAACGGAATGACCACCACCGCCGTATGTTCCCCTCACCCTCACCCTCTCCCCGGAGGGGCGAGGGGATTGCTCAGTGCTCGCATTAATTTGTGGGGAA
>NZ_JABMCU010000156.1:0-10586 GCF_013179605.1 Enterobacter sp. CM29
CCAAAAGCAGTGAAGATGATCTGCAAAAATGCGTGGGTAAAATAAAGCAGAAGATGATCAAAGGCATCATCATGCTAAGCTCGCCGGCGAACGAGTCGTTTTTCTCGACGTTGGATGAATACGGTGTGCCCGTGGTCGTCATTGGTAAAGTGGAAGGAAATTACCAGAATATCTATTCTGTCGACACGGATAATTTCCGCGACAGCGCCATATTAACAGACTCGTTTATCACGCATGGCCGCACAAAAATTGCCTGCCTGCATGCCCCGCTCGATTATCACGTCTCTATCGATCGCCTGGCGGGTTATAAATTCAGCCTTGAGAAACACGGCATCGAAATTAACCCGACCTGGGTTATCGATGGCGGCTATACCCATGAAAGCGCGCTTCAGGCGGCCTGCCAGCTACTCTCCTCAGACAACCCGCCCGATGCGGTTTTTGCGACTGACAGCATGAAATTGCTGAGTCTTTATCGTGCCGCGGATGCGCTAAATCTGGCGATCCCGGAACAGGTCGCAATGGCAGGATACAGCGACCCGATGCTATCTCTCATTTTAACCCCTGCACCAGGCGGCTTTGATATCCCCACGAAAAAGCTGGGCGAAGAGAGCTGCGATTTGTTGTTCAGGTGCATTGCGGATAAACCTGCGCCGCATAAGGTATTGGTTGAAACACATTTTTCAGATGCAACTTCGTTACGCTAAAAACCAGGGGCAAACGCCCCTGGTATAACGTCATCAGAACGCGTAATTGACGCCGACACCCGCATAGTGGAAGCGGTCGCTCTCGCCTTCGTCATGATTTTCCCATTCGTAAGCATACTCGAGCGTCATGGAAAGGCCATTCGCAAAGTCATAAGCATAGAGCAGACCCAGTCGATTGAAGTCATGTCCTTCACGAGTTGGATCGTCCTGCCAGTCCCAGTTTGACCAGCGATCGAGCCCCAGACGGGTGTAAGGTGTAAGCGTTGTCTGGCCTAATGAAACAGGCAGGTAGGCACGAATCTCCTGGGTGGAGAATTCACCGTTATTACGTGAACTGTCCATATTGAAGCCACGCTCTAAATAGTAGTTAACTTTTGCAGAGACGGTTTCGTTTATTGTCCAGGTAAATCCGGTTTCCGTTTCGACGCGGCTGTCAGAATAACCGGTTTTTCCCAGGTCATTCGCAAACTGGTACATGGCAAACCAACCGCCAAAACGCCAGTCATCTGTTAATTTCACATCCCAGTCAGGCTGAATTTTATAGCGCTGCATATTAGCACTACCGTCTTTCGCACCGTGCTCATCTTTAAAATGATATCCATAATTACGGAAACCGCCCGTAAGACCCAGCGTAAAATCCTCTGTGCCAATGAAGCGATACCGTAATTCAAATTCAGGACGATCGAAATAGGTGCCGCGCGTCATGCTGCTGTAATCAACCGGGCCTTCCTGATACATCGCCAGTGAAATTGTCCACGCATCATACGTGGCGTTAAACCACACGGAAGGTTCATATAATCCATCTTTATCGTCGCCCTGACCTTCGACGTTTTCAATTTCATACATGGCACCAATATTAAATTCCCACTGTTTGGTTGACTCTGTTGCTTGCGCGCAGCTTACCCCTGCGCACAGAACGAGCGCAGCACTTCTTAGTAGAGTACTCATTAAAATATTCCTTTATAATTAACATACAAAAAAACCGGAAACTTTCATTTCCGGCGAATACCTTTCTTATCTAATAGCTGCTTCAGTATCAGCATCGAAGAAATGGCACTTACTCATATCGAACTGGATGCCGATATTATCTCCTGCAACGTAATCATCCGCCGCTCCCGCACGGACAACCAGTTCATGCCCGCCCAAGTTGGCATACAGCATAAATTCTGCCCCAGTCAGCTCAGCGACGCTGATCTTCGCCGCGATGTTTTCACCGCTGCGCTGTAGCGTGAGAATGTCTTCCGGACGGATCCCAAAGACGACCGCTTTGCGCTGGTAACCTTGCGCATTCAGTACGGCCAGCTTCTCCTCCGGGATCTCCAGACGCAGCGTTTCCGTCACGAAGTATCGGTCGTCGATCGCGCCACGAATGAAGTTCATCGCAGGTGAACCAATAAAGCCTGCAACGAACATATTCGCCGGCTCGTTGTAAACCTGCTTCGGCGCGCCCACCTGCTGAATGATGCCGTCTTTTAAAATCACAATACGGGTCGCCATCGTCATGGCTTCCGTCTGATCGTGCGTCACGTAAATCATGGTGGTGTTGAGCTTCTGGTGCAGCTTGCTGATTTCAGCGCGCATCTGTACACGAAGCTTGGCATCGAGGTTTGACAGCGGTTCATCCATCAGGAAGACCCCTGCTTCACGCACTATCGCCCTGCCTAACGCCACGCGCTGACGCTGACCACCTGACAATGCGCCAGGTTTACGCTGGAGATAGTCGCGTAAACCCAGGATCTGGGCCGCCCAGCTAACACGTTCTTCGATGATGGAAGGTGCTATTTTTTGCATCTTCAGACCAAACGCCATGTTGTCGTAGACCGTCATATGCGGATAGAGCGCATAGTTCTGGAAGACCATTGCGATATCACGGGACTTGGCGGGAACATCATTCATGCAAACCCCGTCAATAATCAGTTCACCTGCGCTGATCTCCTCAAGGCCGGCGATCATTCGCAACGTCGTGGATTTCCCACAGCCCGATGGACCGACGAAGACGATAAATTCTTTATCTTCAATCTCGAGATTGAAATCCTTAACCACGTGGACCTGGTTATCATAGATTTTCTGAAGGTGTTTCAGAGACAGTTGAGCCATTATTAATTCCTTATCAATACGCCCGGGATGCCCAGAACGCCGTCAGGCGTTCCCAGGTCAGTTCCTGCGTTGAATGAAGTTGTAATCCCGCATGGTTCAGGCCAGGCCCAATCCCGACCGACAGCATTCCTGCGGCGTTGATCGCATCTACCCCTGCGGCGGCATCTTCGATACCAATGGCCTCTTCAGGACGCACGTTCAGTCCTTTACAGGCTGCAAGGAAGATCTCCGGGTCCGGCTTTGAGCGGCAAATGCGCGAAGCATCGGCGCAAAAATCGAAAGCCTGATGAATACCCAACGCGTGCAAAATCCCAGGGGCATTAAGCGATACGGATGCCAGCCCAATTTTGACCTTCGCGGCGCGAATATCCGCCAGCACGTCGCGAATACCCGGGAGCAGCGAATCCTGCGTCAGTGATGCCAGCGACTGGACGTAAAGCGCGTTTTTTTTCGTTGCCAGCGCCAGGCGCTGCTCGTCACTAAACATCCCCTCTTTCCCGCCATGTTTCAGAATGCGCTGGAGGGAGTCCATACGGCTTATTCCCTTCAGCTGTTCGTTAAATACTTCATCGAAGGTAATACCAATCTCCTCCGCCACGGCGCGCCAGGCCAGAAAGTGAAGATGCGCGGTATCGGTGATCACCCCGTCCAGATCGAATACAACAGCGTTAAGCGTCATGGCGCCCCTCCGTGGTAGCGGTCCCATTAACAGGTGCAAGAAAGTCCTTATGCGCGCAGACTTTTCGCCCTGATACGTGCAGCGTTTTACCCCACAGCGTCAACGTGACAGGTGCGGTAGTCTCAATGGTTAACTGGTCATTTTCACAGGTAATGTGCATTGTTGCGTCCCGCCACCGCAGCGGGAAGGCGAGTTTCTGCCAGTGAACAGGCAGTTTCGGTGCAAGATGCAGCTCCCCTTCGCTAATGTGCAGGCCAGCAAACCCCTGAATAGCGCCCAACCAGATCGCACCGGTGGCGGCGGCATGAATACCGTCATCACTGCTGTGTGGGTCGTCCCCCAGGTCGATGGCGATACCGTCACGCCAGAAGGCATACGCCCCCTCGGTGTCACCGCAGCGTGCGAGCACAATGCCGTGAATGGCTTTACTCAGGGATGAATCATGAATCGTGCGTGGCTCGTAGAACGCCAGATTGGCGGCACATTGCTGCGGCGTAAACCGTTCCGGCAGCAGGTAGTTAAGCATCACCACATCGGCCTGCTTCAGGATCTGCATCTCGTTCACTTCCGCGCGAGAGTAATCAAGCAGAATGGTTTGCTTACCCGCTTTGGCTTTATAGCGGCTCAGATCGATGGCAGGTTTTGCCATGAAGGTATCATCCTGCGGGATCACACCGTCTGCGTCGGCCTCTGGCAGCCACAGGCGCGCCAGGAACTTCCCGGCATTCTCCGTAAAACGCGCATCTTCACGGCCAAACATCGCCATAAACTGACGCGCGCAGGCAACGTTGTGCCAGGCCAGATAGTTGGTGTAGGCGTTGTTGTTGACATGCTCGGTGTATTCATCCGGCCCGATCACGTCATGGATCTCAAGACGACCATTGATTTCCGTCGCGCGTCCCATCCAGAACGAAGCGGTTTCCATCAGTAGCGTCAGCCCCTCATTCCGCATAAAGGCATCGTCGTGTGTTGCCTGCCAGTAAGCGACCACGGCCCAGGCGATATCAGCCACGATGTGATGTTCAGCGAGTGCGGAAGCCACCTTCTGGCGAACCCCGGTGCGGATGTTGATTGCCGCGAATTCTGGCGTCTCTTCCTGTCCGCTGGCCGCACTTTCCCACGGGAACAATGCACCCGGCCAACCGTTACGGCGCGCTTTTTCCCGTGCGCCTGCCAGATTAAGCCAACGATAGCGTAGCAGGCTGCGGGCAATCTGCGGGCGGGTAAACAGATGGAACGGCAGCAGGAAAATTTCGGTATCCCAGAAGACGTGCCCCTTGTACCCCTCACCCGTCAGCCCTTTCGCCGCAATACTGCTTCGCTCATCATGAGCAGGCGTCATTGTCGTCAGATGCCAGACGGCGTAATCCAGCGCCTGCTGATCCTGTTGCTCTGTGGAAGTCACTTCCACACGTGCGTCGCGCCAGACATCTTTCCAGGCATACGCTGAGCTTTCAAGCAACGCCTCATAACCTCTTGCCGCACAGACTTTAAGATCGGCCAGCGCGTTGCGCGCGAATGACTCCTGCGACAGCGCTTTCTCGCTACGATGAGCCACCCAGACGATCTTCTCAAGCGTGACAGTGTCACCCCGAACAATCGTCAGCGAATGATGCACGCTGAGACGGCGGTTTTTGGCGGTGAAACAGCTGTCGCTTTTCGTCGAGAGCTGGCAATACGCCGAAACCACAACCTCAGATGCACGGTCCTGCGTTTCATACACGCCCTGCATGTAGTGCTGGTCAAAGATCCTGACCGAGATTTCATCCAGATGCTGTCTGCCGCTGTTCGTTTGTGTCGCATCTATGCCGGTTTTCAGCACGGCCTGAGCGTCGCCATCAAGCGGTGTGATCGAGAACTGCATTGCCACTAAGGGCAACTGGTCCAGCGAAACAAAACGACGGCTCTCCAGCCGATAACGTTTCCCGTCGGGTGCACGCCAGACAACGTTGCGATGCAGTTCGCCGTTAGCAAAGGCCAGCTCGCGCTGCCATTCAAGAATTTCGCCTGACAGGAGCGTGAAATTGACGCCATCAAGCTCAACATCAATACCGGTGATATCCGGCAGATTGACCAGCTCAGTAGTCTCGTTGCGACCCGCGCAATGATAAAGCCCCGCGAGATACATGCCTCTGGTCTGCTGGGTGTAATCTTCTTCATGCGTAGCGCGAATGCCCATGTATCCATTCCCGCATGTCATGACAGAGGCATATTTGTTCAGGCTGTGAGGACAAAAGCCCGGATCGTTTAATACAGACACGTTCAGCATAATGTCACGCTTTCCCCTGTTTCTGCTGATTCATAAAGCGCGGCAACAAGCTGTTGTATAACCAGACCCTGTTCTGCGTCAGCGATCATAACGTGCTCTCCCAGCACATGACGCACGAAGGCATCCATACTGCGCAGATGGCGCTGATCGTCCGCCTCTTCACGATGGAAAAGGGTTTCTAAAACACCGGCTTCGTCGTTATAGATATGCGCCGGGAACAGCGTTGCGCCTGCATTTTCACCGCAGAAAGAGACGTTCATGATGGACTGCTCGCGGATGTTAAGCGCAAAGGAGGTGTCCAGACGCAGAACGCCGCCGTTGCAGAATTCAATCGTGCCAAACAGGGCATCTTCCACGGTAAACTGCGTAGGATCCCATTCGCCAAACTGACCGTTGTGTTTCCGGTTCCCCAGTCTCTGGAAGCTGTGCGCGGTTACCCGCTTCACAGCCGGGAAGCCCAACACGTACATCGCAGCATCCAGCATATGAATGCCGATATCGATAAGCGGCCCGCCACCCTGGAGCGATTTATTGGTGAAAACGCCCCACCCCGGCACACCGCAGCGACGCAGCGCCTGCGCGGAAGTGAAGTAAATTTCACCGAGTGTGCCGTTCATTACCGCATCGCGCAGGAGCTGGGTGTCCAGGGCAAAGCGATGATGAAAATCATACGCAAGGACTTTTCCTGCCTTGCGCGCCGCGATGCGCATCTGGTCGGCCTGTTCCGGCGTCATTGCCGGCGGCTTTTCACACATCACATGGCAACCCGCTTCGAGAGCCGCCATCACATGTTCAAAATGGAATCGGTTAGGCGAACAGATGCTCACCACATCCGGTTTTACTTTCTGCAACATCTCGTGAGCGTCCTGCCATGCCGTTGGAATGGCATAACGTTCCGCGAACGCCTGTGCCTGCTCAAGGCGGCTGTCCATGACAGCCACCATTTGAACATCACTGCGCGTGGCGTAATACGAGGCATGCACTTTGTCTGCAACCTGCCCGGCGCCAATGATGGCGACGCGCAGAGGCAAAGGTGTAGAAGCACTCATCACGCTCGTCATCCTTAGCATTCACGCAGGTAATTGAGTGAGTCCTGATAGGCTTGAGCCGGATCGTCGGCACGAACCCGGCACTCGTACACCACATAACCCTGATAGTTATCAGCACGCAGCTGACCGAACAGGCTGGCGAAATCAAGGCTGCCGCTGCCCGGCTGATAGCGGTGGTTATCAGCAATATGCACATGACCCAGCAGATCGCGGTTGTGATGTAGCGCTTCCGTCAGTGAGTCTTCTTCAATGTTCATGTGGTAGAAATCACCGATGATCTGCACGTGCTTCAGGCCGTTCTCTTCGATGTAACGACGCGCGTCGGCCAGGGTGTTGATCATATGATCCTGATAGCGGTTCAGCGGCTCCAGGTAGACGGTAGTACCGGTGCGCGCTGCTACCTCATCCAGCCAGCGCAGGGAAGCGCTGACCGCTTTGCGATCGCCATCCAGGCTACGTGGCGAAGTCATTGGCGGCAGACGGAAGGTAAACATCCCCCAGGCAGCCGGGACGATAATCCCTTTGCCGCCCACTTCTGCCAGCGCTTCCAGAATGCGTTCAATCTGCTGGAGACCGTTCAGGCGGCGTTCTTCGATGAAATCCCCGATCCAGCCATCGTATCCGCCACACGCCGTCGTAACCGGCAGACCGGTGGCTTTGATAGCGGCTTTCACTTCGTCGAGATGTTCAACCAGCAGCCGGCCATCTATTTCGTAGCCATCAAATCCCATCGCTTTGATGTATTTGAATTTTTCCATGATAGTGGTCGGGAAAAAGGCCTGGTTTTGTGTTGCGATTTTCATGATTTGCTGTCCTTAGCTTAAAAAGTAACGCCCATTTTGATACTGAGTTCCGGGTGCTGATCGACATACTTCATGTAGCTTTCCGGGCTGGTGGTGAAGGTGACGACCGGGTCGATCAGATCTTCACAATTGAGATAACCGTTCATCAGCAATTCCCAGCAGGTCTCTTCAATACGCTTGCGACTCCAGCGTGGATAATCCGGGTTGGGTTCACTGCATGCGCGGGAGAAGACAATCTTCGCGTTGTTGAAGTGTGCTTCGCGGCCCAGGTTGAAGCCTGCCGCAAAAGGTTTGGCGAAAGCCACGTAAGAGATCGTGCCGCCGTAGGCGAGTCCGCGCAGCGCAGATTGCAGCGCATCTGCAAAGCCGCTGGTTTCGATGATAACATCCGCGCCCTGCTTGCCGGTCAGTTTCTTAATTTCAAGACCGACATCGGTACCGATTGGGTTCAAGCAGTGGTCTGCACCGTGACGGCGGGCGATCTCACAGCGATGTTCAATAGGATCGACACCAATAACCACTGACGCGCCAGCTTTTTTCGCCAGCTGAATCGCAATCTGGCCAATAGCGCCCAGCCCGACAACTACAACGAAATCCCCTACGCGGACGTTAGCATCACGCACGCCGCTCATGGCGAACTGAGCCGGATCGTAACAAACAGCGTTTTTCCAGGATGCGCCCTGCGGCATTTTGCGCAGCTTATAGTTGTTCACCGCGTTGACGATGACCGTTTCCTGCAATGGACCGTAGCAGCAAACGCTGTCGCCGATCTGGTATTCCGTTACGTCCGCACCACATTCGATGATGTCGCCGACGATCATGTTTCCCAGCTGGAATTTACCAAATTCGATGCCGCGTGCTGCCCCCTCTTCACGTGGGGTAAACATCTGCCACTCGGCGTTAAACTCTTCATCAATGAACGGGCTTGCCGCGCGGAAATCCACAACTTCGGTGCCGTGTTTCGGGGCGCCATAACGGGCACGAATCTTCACTTCATGTGCTGCAACAGGACGATCTTCGTATTCCACCAGCGCCGCTACACGAGGCGCTGTCGCAACTAATTTTTTCATGACTCACTCCTTGTTAAAATCGGCCGCCTCAGCCCTTTACGCCGCCGGCGGTCAAACCACTTTTAATAAAACGTTCAGACAGGGCATACATAATGACAACGGGCAGTGCCGTCACCAGCGATGCCGCCATCATGCGACCCCAGATGTAATCTGGCGTACTGAAGAGCGTGTTCAGCCCCACCGGCAACGTGAAGTTGCTGGCGCTGGACAGGAAAATGGAGGCGAACAGGTAGTCATTCCACGCCACCATGAAGCAGTAAACGAAGACTGACACCAGACCCGAGATCGCCAGCGGCACGGTGATGCGGAAGATGATTTGCAGGCGGTTCAGGCCGTCCATCATCGCGGCTTCTTCTATCTCATCCGGGATAGTGTCGAAATAGCTGCGCAGCATAAAGACCGCAGTCGGCAACGTCTGCGTCACCATGGTGATGATCAGCGCCAGCTCGGTGTCATAAATGCCGAGCGCGGTGATGATTTTGAACAGCGGCACTACCAGCAGGATCCCGGAGAACATATAGACGGTGTAGAAGCTCGCATTGATCGTCGTGCGCCCTTTAAAGCGCAGTTTGGATAACGCATAAGCGCCCAGCGTACCGAGAAACACCGCAATGACCGAGGAGGTCAGCGACACCACCATGCTGTTACGGAAATAATCCACAAACGGGAAAATCAGCGGGTTAAAGATGTCGATGTAGTGCTGTAACGTCCACTCCTGCGGCAGGATAGTCGGGTGCAGTGAGATCGCCTCTTTCGCGCTTTTGAACGATGTCATCAGCATCACAAAAAACGGAAACAGCGTGATAATCAGGAATACCGCCAGTCCCAGATAAAAACCGATACGGCCCAGAACGCGTTTATTTGTTGCCATTGAGGTTTACCCTTTTTCTGGTCAGCAGAATGACAGCGAATATGATCACAAACAGCACAACGGAAATGGCGGCTGCTTTACCCAGGTCATTGAACGCAAAGGCGGTTTTGTAGAGATATACGCCCAGAATGTCGACCTTGGTGGTGAGCAGATAAACATCCGCAAACATGTAGAACATCCAGATGGTGCGCAGCGTGACCACCGTGGCCAGCACCGGCATGATGGCGGGCAACGTCACGATACGAAAACGCTGCCAGGCATTCGCCCCGTCCATCTCTGCCGCTTCGTACAAGGATTTATCAATGGTCTGTAGAATCGCGAGGAACGAGATAAAGGCGTATGGGAAGTAACGCCAGATGGCGAACAGCACGACCAGGACAAAACTGCTGCCAGGGTTATCGAACCACAGCGGCGCCTGATCGTAGAGATGCAGCAGATCAACGCCAAGATAGTTCACAATTCCGTAGCCGTTGTTGAACATGTATTTCCAGGCAAATACCAGTGAAATAGACGGCGTCACATAGGACAGTATCACCAGTGAACGTGCCGTTTTCCGCATGCGGAATTCACGGTTAAAGAAGATCGCTACGGCCAGCCCCAGTCCGGTGCTGCCGATCACCACCAGCGCCGTATACCAGAACGTCATCCACAGGGAGTGCCAGAACGCAGCATCGCCCAGGATGCGAATGTAGTTATCCAGACCGACGAACACCGCATCAATACGCGGATTCAGCGGTAAACGTAAAAAACTGATTTCAATGTTAGAAATCATTGGCCAGGCCACCAGGCCCCCCAGCAAAATCAGGCTGGGGGCCAACAGCAGCATGGCGAAAGGCATATCTGAACGACCAGAAAACAACGTCTTCATAATTCCCTTCGCAAAGCGCTCCTATCGTTGTGATATCAGGTCAGTCAGTTTCTTCTGGCTGTTGCTTAACGTCGCACTGAGATCTTTTTGTCCCACCGTCACGTTATGCACCATGGAACTGATAATGCCGGACCCGGTAACATCTCCCATGCGGGTAAAGTTCTTGTCGCCCACGG
>NZ_JABMCU010000157.1:0-10582 GCF_013179605.1 Enterobacter sp. CM29
GGTGGTATGGGCCATACGGGCGATTAAATCACCAAAACTGCCGACTTATCAGCGTAATAACCGCTTCCGTTACTAAGGTATTGAGGGGTACGTCACATACCTGCAACTTTTCCGGCAGCAATCTTTAGAACAGAATAGGATTTACTTATCGAATCTGTCACTATGGCTGCCGCTAAAGAATTCATCGAGCTGTACCCTACATACAGCCGAACTAAAAAAAGAAAGGGCTTCCCATGGGAAGCCCAATTTCTTTTTATGGCTCAGGGAATTAACAGACTTGAGCCCTGGGTTGCCCGGCTCTCCAGCACCTCATGCGCACGTTGCGCATCGGTCAGCGGATATTTCTGCGCTTCTGCCACATCCACTTTGATCACCCCGCTGGCGATCAGCGAGAACAGCTCGTTGCTGGCTTCCTCAAGTTCTTCCCGATTAGTGATGTAACCTTGCAGGGAAGGGCGGGTGACATACAGCGACCCTTTCTGATTCAGAATGCCCAGGTTCACGCCGGTGACAGCCCCGGAGGCGTTACCGAAGCTCACCATCAGCCCGCGACGTTGCAGGCAGTCCAGCGAAGATTCCCAGGTGTCTTTCCCCACCGAGTCATACACCACGCGTACCTTTTTGCCGCCAGTGATCTCTTTCAGCCGCTCAACGATGCTCTCTTCCCGGTAGTTGATCACCTGCCATGCGCCCGCGTCCAGCGCGCGCTGCGCTTTTTGCGCGCTGCCTGTGGTGCCGATCAGCTTCGCCCCCAGGGCTTTCGCCCACTGGCAGGCAATCAGCCCTACGCCACCTGCGGCTGCGTGAAACAGAAATTGCTCGTCAGGCTTAATTTCGTAGGTTTTGCGCAGCAGATAATAGACCGTCAGCCCTTTCAGGAATGAGGCGGCAGCCTGCTCGAAGCCGATCGCATTTGGCAGAAGCGCCGCTTTCTCGGCCGGAACGTTATGGATGGAGCTGTAAGCGCCCAGCGCCGACTGCGCGTACACCACGCGATCGCCTTCCTTAATGTGCTTAACCGCGCTGCCCACTTTGCTGACGATACCGGCCGCCTCGGTGCCCAGTCCGCTCGGCATCGACGGAGGCGGATAGAGACCGCCGCGAATATAGGTATCGATGTAGTTAATGCCGATCGCTTTGTTTTCAACCTGGATTTCGTTCTCGCCAGGTGCCGTGGGGGTAAACTCCACGGCTTGCAGTACGTCTGGCCCGCCATGTTTCTGGAACTCAATGCGTGTTGCCATGCTCCCTCCGTTAGAAAATTATGGTAATCTTTCGACCCACTCTTTATCTCGGTAACTCCATTCACTATGGCAGGAAACAAACCCTTCAACAAACAGACTGAACCCCGTGAACGTGATTATCAGGTCGCCGGGTTAAAAGTCCCGCCGCACTCGATTGAAGCGGAACAGTCGGTGTTGGGCGGTTTAATGCTGGATAACGAACGCTGGGACGACGTCGCCGAGCGCGTTGTTGCGGAAGACTTCTATACCCGCCCGCACCGCCACATCTTTACTGAAATGGCGCGTTTGCAGGAGTCGGGCAGCCCGATCGACCTGATTACACTCGCAGAATCGCTGGAGCGTCTGGGACAGCTCGACAGTGTCGGCGGGTTTGCCTATCTGGCAGAACTGTCAAAAAACACGCCAAGTGCCGCGAACATCAGCGCTTACGCTGATATCGTCCGTGAACGTGCCGTTGTCCGCGAGATGATCTCGGTGGCGAATGAGATCGCCGAGGCCGGTTTCGATCCCCAGGGGCGCACCAGCGAAGATCTACTTGATCTTGCCGAGTCCCGCGTCTTTAAAATCGCCGAAAGCCGTGCGAACAAAGACGAAGGCCCGAAAAACATCGCCGATGTGCTCGACGCCACCGTTGCGCGTATTGAGCAGCTTTTCCAGCAGCCGCACGATGGCGTGACGGGGGTGAACACCGGTTATGACGATCTCAACAAGAAAACGGCAGGTCTTCAGCCATCGGATTTGATTATCGTCGCGGCGCGTCCGTCGATGGGTAAAACGACATTTGCGATGAACCTCGTCGAAAACGCGGCGATGTTGCAGGATAAACCGGTTCTTATCTTCAGTCTTGAGATGCCCTCAGAACAGATCATGATGCGTTCTCTGGCATCCCTGTCGCGCGTGGATCAGACCCGCATCCGTACCGGTCAGCTCGACGATGAGGACTGGGCGCGGATCTCCGGCACCATGGGGATTTTGCTGGAAAAACGGAACATCTATATTGATGACTCCTCCGGCCTGACGCCGACGGAAGTGCGCTCCCGCGCGCGCCGTATCGCCCGTGAACACGGTGGCATCGGCCTTATCATGATTGACTACCTCCAGCTGATGCGTGTTCCGTCGCTTTCCGACAACCGTACGCTGGAGATTGCCGAAATTTCCCGCTCACTCAAAGCGTTAGCCAAAGAGCTGCACGTGCCGGTGGTGGCGCTGTCGCAGCTAAACCGTTCTCTGGAACAACGTGCAGACAAGCGCCCGGTCAACTCCGACCTGCGTGAATCCGGCTCCATCGAGCAGGATGCCGACTTAATCATGTTCATCTACCGTGATGAGGTTTATCACGAGAACAGCGATCTGAAAGGGATCGCCGAAATTATTATTGGTAAGCAACGTAACGGCCCCATCGGTACGGTACGTCTGACCTTTAACGGCCAGTGGTCGCGTTTCGACAACTATGCCGGTCCTCAATATGATGATGAGTAATTTCTAAGGAATTCAAATGCAAGCGGCAACTGTTGTGATTAACCGCCGCGCTCTGCGACACAACCTGCAACGTCTGCGAGAACTGGCGCCCGCCAGTAAGCTCGTTGCAGTCGTGAAAGCGAACGCTTACGGACACGGTCTTCTTGAGACCGCGCGAACGCTCCCCGATGCCGACGCTTTTGGCGTCGCCCGTCTCGAAGAAGCTCTCCGCCTGCGCGCAGGTGGAATTACGCAACCGATTCTGCTCCTCGAAGGCTTTTTTGAAGCCTCGGACCTGCCGACCATTGCCGATCAGCACCTGCACACGGCGGTGCATAACGAAGAACAGCTGGCCGCGCTGGAAACGGCCGAACTGAGCGAGCCGGTCACCGTGTGGATGAAGCTCGACACGGGCATGCACCGCCTGGGCGTGCGCCCGGAGAATGCCGAAGCGTTTTATCAGCGGCTGTGCCAGTGCCAGAACGTGCGTCAGCCGGTGAATATCGTCAGCCACTTTGCCCGCGCCGATGAGCCTGAATGCGGCGCAACGGAACAGCAGCTTGATATCTTCACCACCTTCTGCGAAGGCAAACCGGGGATGCGCTCCATTGCGGCGTCCGGCGGCCTTCTGCTGTGGCCGCAGTCGCACTTCGACTGGGCGCGTCCGGGGATTATCCTGTATGGCGTTTCCCCGCTTGAGAACAAACCCTGGGGACCGGACTTCGGCTTTAAGCCGGTGATGTCGCTGGTTTCAAAGCTGATTGCCGTGCGTGAGCACAAAGCAGGCGAGCCGGTAGGTTACGGCGGCACCTGGACGAGTGAGCGCGACACGCGGCTTGGCGTGGTAGCGATGGGCTACGGCGACGGCTATCCACGCGCCGCGCCAACGGGCACGCCGGTGCTGGTCAATGGTCGCGAAGTAAAGATTGTCGGCCGTGTGGCGATGGACATGATTTGTGTCGATCTGGGACCCGACGCGCAGGATAGAGCGGGGGACGATGCGGTGATGTGGGGCGAAGGCCTGCCGGTAGAGCGTATTGCTGAAATAACAAAAGTGAGTGCTTACGAACTTATCACGCGCCTAACCTCAAGGGTAGCGATGAAATACGTCGACTAATCACAGTATCCGGGAAGGGATATGTCACCATCTGAAATGGCTGCTTGTCTGGCCTATGCGCTCTCTGTCTGGCTGGCGGCCAGAAACAATATCAACACGTGGTGGATCGGTATTCTCGGCAGCGGGCTATACGCCTGGGTCTTCTATTCAGTGCAGCTCTATGCCGATGTTACCCTACAGCTCTTTTTCATTATCACGAGCATAACGGGTTGGGTGCACTGGCTGAAAGGAAACCGCGGAGAGGTATTGCAGGTGCGGCGAACCCGCCCCAGACATTTTCTCCTTCTGCTGGCCTGTGCCGTGGCAGTAGCGGCGCTGTACGGGCTTTTATTGCATCGGTATACCAACGCCTGGGCGCCCTGGCTGGACTCCATTATTTTAACCTTCAGCATCCTGGCGCAGTTCATGCTAATGGGCCGACGCCTGGAGAACTGGTACGTCTGGCTTGCCGTCAATACCCTTGCCGTGCCGCTGTATGCGATGAGGGGCCTGCATTTGACCGCGGTTCTGTATCTGGTGTTCTGGTTTAACGCCTGGCACGGTTTATATCAATGGCGTAAGGAGATCCGCGCGCGATGAAACCTTACGCAGAGGGTCTGATTGTCGGCAAGTTCGCGCCCTTACACGCAGGACATGAATTGCTTATCAACGCTGCGCTTGCCCGGTGCGAGACGGTGTTTATCATCAGCTATTCGCTACCGGAAATGCCGGGGTGCGAACCTGAAAAGCGCCTTCAGTGGCTACAGACGCGTTTCCCGCGGTGTCGTCACCTGGTGTTTTCGCCAGAGATCGCGGCGGGCCATGATATTGAACCGCCGCCGCCCAACGACGCAGATGCCGATCGCCACCGACACTACGTGGCTACCCTATGCGAACGCTTCTTTCACTGCCGACCGGACGCCGTATTCACTGCGGAGGATTACGGCGATGGCTTTGCCCGCGTATTAAGCCAGCGTTTTGGCAAACCGGTCACGCACGTGCGGCTTCAGCGCCCGGAGGGCCCTGATGCGCCCTCAGGCACGCTTATTCGCTCTGATGTTCATCGCTACCGCGAGATGCTCTCGGCGGAGGTTTACCGGAGTTTTGTCTTTCGAATTTGCTTATTGGGCGGCGAGTCGACGGGCAAAAGCACGCTTTCCCGGGCGTTGGCAGCAGCGCTTAACGCGCCCTATGTCGCTGAGTTCGGGCGCGAATACTGGGAAGAAAAGAACGGAGTACTGGAATGCGACGATCTCCTGCATATTGCGCGCGAGCAGGTGCGGCGTGAGGACGCAGCCAGCACGGCGCCTTATCTGATTTGTGATACGTCGCCCTTAACCACGCTGTTTTATACCCTCGACCAGTATGGCTCGGCGCCTCAGGCGCTGCACGACTTAGCCGGGCGGGACTACTCGCTGGTTGTACTGTGCGGCGATGAATTTCCCTTTGTACAGGACGGTACCAGGCAAGGCGCGGCGTTTCGCCGCAGGCAGCAGTCGTGGTATATCGCTGAACTGGCGCGCCGAAACATCCCGTATTTACGCGTCACAGGGTCGACGTCTGAGCGTATCGAACAAATTCGTGGGCATATCCAGGAACGGTTTTCATAACCTTCTCGACCTTCTCCTGCTTCCGGTTTATTGTTGAAAATCCTGCCTCATAACAATCCGGAGAACATCGCGTGTTTCAGAAAGTAGACGCCTACGCCGGCGACCCTATCCTCTCCTTGATGGAGCGTTTCAAAGAAGATCCTCGCAGCGACAAAGTGAACCTCAGCATCGGTCTTTATTACAACGAGGACGGCATCATTCCTCAACTGAAAGCCGTTGCCGAAGCCGAAGCGCGTCTTAACGCAACCCCGCACGGGGCTTCGCTTTATCTGCCGATGGAAGGGTTAAATACCTACCGTAATACCATTGCGCCGCTGCTGTTTGGTGCGGATCACGCGGTGCTCGCGCAAAAGCGCGTGGCGACTATCCAGACGCTGGGTGGCTCGGGTGCGCTGAAGGTAGGCGCAGATTTCCTGAAAAAGTACTTCCCGGATTCCGGCGTGTGGGTCAGCGACCCGACGTGGGAAAACCACGTGGCCATCTTTGAAGGCGCGGGCTTTAAGGTTGCGACCTATCCATGGTTCGACAGCGAAACCAACGGCGTACGCGTTGATGCGCTGCTGGAAAAACTGAACACCCTGCCGGAGCGCAGTATCGTATTGCTGCATCCGTGCTGCCATAACCCGACCGGTGCGGACCTCACCAATGCCCAGTGGGATGCGGTGATCGAGGTACTGAAGGCGCGTAACCTGATCCCGTTCCTCGACATCGCCTATCAGGGCTTTGGGGCGGGCATGGAGGAGGACGCCTACGCCATTCGTGCGATTGCCAGCGCGGGTCTGCCTGCGCTGGTCAGCAACTCTT
Organism: Enterobacter sp. CM29; assembly: GCF_013179605.1. NCBI lineage: Bacteria > Pseudomonadati > Pseudomonadota > Gammaproteobacteria > Enterobacterales > Enterobacteriaceae > Enterobacter > Enterobacter sp. CM29. The sequence continues at coordinate 6,213 of NZ_JABMCU010000157.1, forward strand.
TCTCAAAAATCTTCTCCCTCTACGGCGAGCGCGTCGGCGGTCTGTCCGTGGTGTGTGAAGACGCCGAAGCCGCGGGACGCGTACTCGGTCAGCTGAAAGCGACGGTCCGCCGTATTTACTCCAGCCCGCCGAACTTTGGTGCGCAGGTGGTCGCGACCGTACTGGGCGATGATCAGCTGAAAGCCACCTGGCTTGCGGAAGTGGAAGGCATGCGTAAGCGCATCCTGTCGATGCGTCAGGAGCTGGTTAACGTTCTGAAAGAAGCCGTGCCTGGACATAACTTTGATTATCTTCTCAAGCAGCGCGGGATGTTCAGCTATACCGGACTGAGCGCGGCGCAGGTCGATCGCCTGCGCGAAGAGTTCGGCGTCTACCTGATCGCCAGCGGCCGTATGTGCGTGGCGGGGCTGAATGCCGGCAACGTCCAGCGCGTGGCGCAGGCGTTTGCAGCTGTGATGTAAGTACTCACTACTTATTATCTCCCTCTCCCTGTGGGAGAGGGCTGGGGTGAGGGCATCAGGCCGCAGAAAATCTTGCCCGGTGGCGGCTGCGCCTTACCGGGCCTACATCACTCATCCACACTTTGTGATCGTCTTCTTTTTATTCAGCTTCATAAGCAAAAACTCCTTTTCTTCCCCTCCCGCTGGGGTTATGGTCGGATAGTTTTTGACCATTCGCTCAAAATAAAAAGATAACAAACTGAATATTCAGGGGAAAACATGCGCAAGATCACACTGGCGCTCAGCGCCGCCTGCTTATTGTTCTCGCTTAATAGTACCGTTGTTGCGCGGGCTTCTGCACCCACGCCGCTTTACACCGGCACCACCGCCGCCATTCTTGCCGAACAGGCCCCCATTCACTGGGTTTCAGTGGCACAAATCGAAAACAGCCTGACGGGTCGCCCGCCGATGGCCGTGGGCTTCGATATTGACGATACCGTTCTCTTCTCCAGCCCCGGTTTCTGGCGCGGCAAAAAAACGTACTCCCCGGACAGCGAAGCCTATCTGAAAAACCCGGAATTCTGGGAAAAGATGAATAACGGCTGGGATGAGTTCAGTATCCCGAAAGAGGTTGCCCGCGCGCTGATCGCCATGCACGTAAAGCGCGGCGACAGCATTTACTTCGTGACAGGACGTAGCCAGACCAAAACCGAAACCGTCTCGAAAACGCTACAGGATGATTTTCTGATCCCGGCGGCCAGCATGAATCCGGTCATTTTTGCCGGGGACCAGGAAGGGCAAAACACCAAAACCCAGTGGCTGGAAAAGAAAAATATCAAGGTGTTCTACGGTGATTCAGATAACGACATCACCGCGGCGCACGATGTGGGAGCCAGAGGCATCCGGGTGTTACGCGCCTCGAACTCCACCTACCGGCCGCTGCCAATGGCCGGAAAATTTGGTGAAGAGGTGATCGTTAACTCCGAATACTGATGCATTAACGGCGGGGTGAATGCTTTTTTAAGCAAATTTCTCCGCGCGGGTTTTACCTTTCGCTTTCTTGCTGCACACTTAGAAAGATTCATCTTTCAACACGGAGCAGCACATGTGGTATCAACAGACCCTGACCTTAAGCGCAAAACCACGCGGATTTCACCTGGTGACGGACGAAGTCATCGGGCAAATCCGCGACCTGCCGCGCGTCAAAACGGGTTTGCTGCATCTGCTGCTTCAACACACGTCTGCTTCTCTCACGCTCAATGAAAATTGCGATCCCACCGTCCGGTCTGACATGGAGCGGCATTTTCTGAAAACCGTCCCGGATAACGCCCCGTATGACCATGATTACGAGGGGGCGGATGATATGCCTTCGCACATCAAATCCTCTTTGCTGGGGGTCTCGTTGATGCTGCCGGTCCACAACGGACGGCTGCTGCTGGGAACGTGGCAGGGGATCTGGCTGGGAGAACATCGCATTCACGGTGGTTCGCGTAAAATTATCGCAACGCTACAAGGGGAATAAAGATGACAATTTCGGAGATACTTCAGTACTGCATGAGCAAGCCGGGCGCAGAACAGAGCGTTCACAGCGACTGGAAAGCCACGCAGATCAAAGTGGGTGATGTGTTGTTCGCGATGGTAAAAGAGGTTGAGGGACGTCCTGCGGCATCGCTGAAAACCAGTCCTGAACTGGCCGACTTACTGCGCCAGCAGCACGATGATGTCAGGCCAAGCAAGCATCTGAATAAAGCACACTGGAGTACGGTGTTTCTCGACGGCTCGCTGCCAGATTCGCAAATTTACTACCTGGTAGATGCGTCGTATCAACAGGCGGTAGAACTGCTGCCGGAAACGATCCGACAGCAGCTCTCCGTGTAACGATTACAGCAACGGTTTAAGGAAGCGCGCGGTGTGCGAGGCTTCGCACTCTGCAACGGTCTCTGGCGTACCGGAGACGAGGATTTCACCGCCGCCGCTGCCGCCTTCCGGGCCGAGATCGACAATCCAGTCCGCGGTTTTAATCACGTCCAGGTTGTGCTCAATCACCACGATGGTGTTGCCCTGATCGCGCAGCTGGTGCAGCACGTCCAGCAGCTGCTGGATATCCGCAAAATGCAGGCCGGTGGTCGGCTCGTCCAGAATGTACAGCGTCTGACCGGTACCGCGTTTGGACAGCTCACGCGCCAGCTTCACGCGCTGCGCTTCACCGCCGGACAGCGTTGTCGCTGACTGCCCCAGACGGATATAGGTCAGACCAACATCCATCAGGGTTTGCAGCTTACGCGCCAGCGCAGGGACGGCGTCAAAGAACTCGCGCGCCTCTTCGATGGTCATATCCAGCACTTCGTGGATGGTCTTGCCTTTGTACTTAATCTCCAGCGTTTCGCGGTTATAGCGCTTGCCTTTACACTGGTCGCACGGCACGTAGATATCCGGCAGGAAGTGCATCTCAACCTTGATTACGCCGTCGCCCTGGCACGCTTCACAGCGGCCGCCGCGCACGTTAAAGCTGAAACGTCCTGGCGTATACCCACGCGAACGCGCTTCCGGTACACCCGCGAAGAGTTCACGGACGGGCGTAAAGACGCCAGTATAGGTCGCCGGGTTGGAGCGCGGGGTGCGGCCAATCGGGCTCTGATCGATATCGATAACCTTGTCGAAATGCTCCAGCCCCTGAATGTCGCGGTACGGTGCAGGCTCGGCCAGCGTCGCGCCGTTCAGCGCCGTCTGCGCAATCGGGAACAGCGTATCGTTGATCAGCGTCGATTTACCGGAACCGGACACGCCGGTGATGCAGGTAAACAGCCCGACAGGCAGCGTCAGGGTCACGTCTTTCAGGTTGTTGCCGCGCGCCCCGGTTAGCTTCAGCACTTTTTCCGGGTTCGCCGCCACGCGCTGTTTTGGCACTTCAATTTTGCGCTTGCCGCTCATGTACTGGCCGGTCAGCGACTCGGGCACCGCCATAATGTCTTTCAGCGTCCCTTCTGCCACCACCTGTCCGCCGTGCACGCCAGCGCCCGGGCCGATGTCGATCACGTGGTCTGCGGCGCGAATGGCGTCTTCGTCGTGCTCAACCACAATCACCGTGTTGCCAAGGTTACGCAGGTGAACCAGCGTGCCGAGCAGGCGTTCGTTGTCGCGCTGGTGCAGGCCGATAGACGGCTCATCCAGCACGTACATCACGCCGACTAAGCCCGCGCCAATCTGGCTCGCCAGGCGGATACGCTGGGCTTCACCGCCGGAGAGCGTTTCAGCCGATCGGGAAAGCGTCAGGTAGTTCAGGCCGACGTTCACGAGGAACTTGAGGCGATCGCCGATCTCTTTCAGCACTTTTTCGGCGATTTTCGCGCGCTGGCCGGAGAGCTTCAGGTTGTTGAAGAAGTCCATCGCGTGGCCGATGCTCATGTCTGAGATGGTCGGCAGCGCCGTGTTTTCAACAAACACGTGACGCGCTTCGCGACGCAGACGTGTACCCTCGCAGGTGGCGCAGGAGCGGTTGCTGATGAACTTCGCCAGCTCCTCACGCACCGCGCTGGATTCGGTCTCTTTGTAGCGGCGCTCCATGTTGTGCAGCACCCCTTCGAACGGGTGGCGACGCACGGAAGTGTCACCGCGATCGTTCATGTACTTGAACTCGATGTTCTCTTTGCCGGAACCGAACAGGATCACTTTATGTACGTTCGCGCTCAGGCTGGCCCACGGGGCTTCAACGTCGAACTTATAGTGCTCTGCCAGCGATTTCAGCATCTGGAAGTAGTAAAAATTACGCTTATCCCAGCCGCGAATGGCGCCACCCGCCAGCGACAGCTCCGGGTTCTGGATCACGCGGTCCGGGTCGAAATATTGCTGAACGCCGAGGCCGTCACAGGTCGGGCACGCGCCCGCTGGGTTGTTGAACGAGAACAGGCGCGGTTCCAGCTCGCGCATGCT
>NZ_JABMCU010000158.1:0-10443 GCF_013179605.1 Enterobacter sp. CM29
CCTTGCCGTGCGGCGTAAGCCGTATCGGTCTGCCGGTGGGGATGGAGATGTTATCGGTGCAGGAGGATGAGACGGCGTTGATGGTGCTGGCGCTGGCGTGTGAGGGGGCGCTGGGCTAGAAGGGACAGATATAAAAAGCCCGCAGAGCTTGCGCCGTGCGGGCTTTCAGCACTTCATCGGATGACTCTGGTAATCACCGATGGAGGATTTTTGGACTGGTGGAGTCTGAATAAATTCATTAATAGGCTGTTTTTTTGTTGATAATTTATAAATTCAACTTTCACGGGTATGCCAATGGCGATTTGTTGCAGTGTTTCCTGTGGTTAAGCAAACCTGTTTTTTGAATGGATCACATCAAGAAAAAGCTTTTTTGGATTTAACTGTTCACCCTTAAGTTATATTAGAAAGAAAAAGACCGGCTGTTGCTGGTCTGAGGTCGGTTAAGCCGTTACGGGTTTGTCTTCCTGTAGCTACTTCGAAGAAAGGGCAAGTCTGCGTACAGTCATCAGGAAATCGAATGGGGTTGAATCCCACAACTCAGGTGAGAAATCAAATCCATACCGGCTTTTGAATTGCTCATCCAGCCTGTCTCCGTAAAGCGCAAGGAAACAATCGACCTCTTCGGCTAACTCTTTTAACATCCAATCTGGGGCTGTTTTTTTATAGCGTTCAATAGTGCCCTCAATAGTATCCTCTCCCTCATTTATGAGGTCATGATCCTGATTGAAATAACCCTGAATCAGCTGATCAATATGATAGAAATTTTGCATAATCCACCTGTCCTATGGGGTCGGGAATGCTGTAAGGATATAGCGACAGAGCTGGTCATCCCTGTACTCGGAGTTTGGTTCAAAAGGCATTGAGTAGTTGCCTATTGCAGAACATCTTTTTGCCGATGAACAAGAGGCGTGGCAAGCGGCATATGGGCACTGGATGCAAAAATGTAAAACTGGGGTTACTGAAGTTAGCGCTGGCCAAAGTTTTGCCGAGTGGACGTAATGTGGACATGGGCAAAAAAAGGGGTTACGTTTTCACGTAACCCCTTGTTTTATTTGGTGGAGCTGGCGGGAGTTGAACCCGCGTCCGAAATTTCTACATACCATTTTTACTATAGCGAAAACAGTGATTTACGTTTAAAAACAGAGTCTTAGCGTTATTTTGTGTTTGTCCGTTTTACACGTTTTTAATGCTCTGCCGCCAAAATGCCGCCACTGTTAGACGGTTTACTCGATAATGCTCTTATGCTCAAATAACTTATCAATAAGTAGTTCCAGTTTGTGAAAATCGGTGAGAGAATAAAGTTGTGCAATATCCTCCTCAAAATCATTTATTCCGGAGAATTGTTCTTTTAATTTCAGAAAGATACGTGCCGCGTTAATTTCCTGTGTGTCATCCAAAGATGAATTGTAATCGATAGTTTTTAAAACTTGCCATGACATCGGTGGTGTAATTTTAAAAATTGATGTCAACCTTGTACAGTAATCATGAGTAAGTGTTTGCTTGTAAGTTGCTTTCGGTGGGAGTACAACATTAATTGATAAATGGCTATTTCTTAATTTAGGCATTTTTGTAGAGAAATAAGCCAACCCTGCAATGGGAGACTTTGACCGTCTTCCAATCCACTGCATTAGCAAATTAGGAATTATATATTCTTGGTTAAAAGTTGAGTGTGTGTTTTTTTTAAGATAACTACACGCAATTATTAACGGCCAAAATATAAGGTATGCTGATTTTGTTCTATTTGCTTTTATCAGTTCTTCTTCGGAACCACTAGTATGGATAGGTAGTGTTAGGAATGGTGATGCAAAATTCAATATCTTAGATACGCTTGGGGCTGCAGTAAAAGATGAAATATATAACCGGTCAAAATCGGGTTTGTTCATTTCTTGCCAGCATACATAGAGTGATGTTCCTAAGTATAGGCAAGGTAAGCCTGCAACAGAGTATCTTTGAGCGTTAACCAGATGCCTTTTTGAAAAAGGTATGTGAAATATATGATTGCGCTCAGTTAATGGTATATCTGAACTTCTAACCCTGAATAATGGTTTATCCTTGTGACAAATTTCTGTCAAAGGAACTGTGATTTTGTTTAACATTTTTATGGTTTTGTCATCTGACATAATATTATCGAAATAATCATAAGCAGATTTTATGTCGCCAGATAAAAAATGTTCCAATGAACCTATTACACAATCTCTAATCTCTTTCACTCTTATCAGTAGAGTGCTAAAGTCACTTGAGATCAGATGTTTATTTTCTTTATGAAATCTTTCAATGTCTTCGATGTATATTTCACAGCGTTTCGTAAAATCTGTAACAATATCTCCCTCTATTAGGAAAGGTGGATTGAGTTTTTCGTTTTTGAGCGTTTTTTTTAAAAACGCATTTAAGCCGACCTCTGACTCTTTTTCTATTTCAATATTAAATTCTTCTGGCTCTGTCATGATTTTTTATACAAGGCTGTTAAAGGATTTTTAGTAATCGCGTCTTCTAAGTGTTCTGGCGCGAAATGAGCGTAAATCATTGTCATCTTTATATCTGAGTGCCCCAGAATATCGCGCAGTACCAGTATGTTTCCGCCGTTCATCATAAAGTGACTGGCGAATGTATGTCGCAAAACATGCGTACACTGGCCTTCAGGCAAGTTGATACCGGCTCGTTTTACTGCGCGCTCAAAAGCTTTTCTGCATGGCATGAATAGATTCCCCCTGTTTTTGGGGAGTTCTTCATACAGATCCTGAGATATCGGTACGGTTCGGTTTTTCTTGCCTTTGGTTTTGGTATAGGTGACCCGGAATTTAGATAACTGGTGGCCTTGCAGGTTTTCGGCTTCACTCCACCGCGCACCAGTGGCCAAGCATATTTTTGCTATCATCAACAGGCTAGGGCTTTGAGAATCAGCGCAAGCATCAAGCAGGCGTTTAATTTCGTCTTGAGTTAGGAACGCCAGTTCCCCCTCTGCGATTTTGAATGTTGGTAGCCCGGCGAGCGGGTTAAGCGCTGACCAGTGGCCCAGCTTTTTCAGGGTGCCAAAAACGGAAGATAAGTTACGCTGCTCAAGATTTACCGTGCGGGGCTTTACTGGCGACATCAGCGCGCCGTCTTCGTTACGTACTTCACCTTTTAATCGTGCTTCGCGATATTTTGTAAAGTCACCGGCGGTTAACTCAGAGGCAACGGGATCGCCCAGGCCATTGCAGATAATTTTCAGTTTCGCCATTAGGCGTTTGGGGTCTGCAAGCGTCTGGCCGTAAAGGGAGTGCCACTGCTCAATCAATTCTGATAAACGCCGCCGATCTTCCTTTTCACCCAGCCACGGCTTTTTGTTCACTTCATCCATGGTGAAGTTTTCGAATGCTACAGCCTCGCCCTTCGTCGCAAATTGCTTGCGCACGCGCTTGCCGTCACGCCCGTTCGGGTAACACTCGCACAACCATTTTCCGTTCGGCTGCTTTCTGATCGTCATAATTAGATGCTCTTAATGACTTTTACTGCGCGGCCAATTACCTCTACATCATCTACGGCGCACTCAAAGGATGCTTCATCCTGATGAACCACAATTTTATTGCCAGGAATGCGGGCAATCTTGACGAAGCTTTTAACGCCATCGATGTCTACCAGCCAGTTACCATTGCTGATTTGTTTCACAGACGTATCCACAACAAAGCTATCACTAGCTGTTTTTACATAAAGAGAATTGGACGATTCACCATCCAGCAGTCTACTATCGAGAAGGATTTCATCACTCTGAAGCAGTTCGCCGTTCTTCAACTCAGCATGTTTGATACTGGGAGCAACGATTTTATAAAGTGGTCTTACCGTGACGGGAGTTTCGTTTTTGAGATTCTTTTCTTCATTCGCACTCGCATACATATCTCCCTGACCGGTAGCCAGCCATAGAAGGGAAATTCCTGTTTCAAGGGCGCATTGAATTACCCATTCAGCGGGAAAACTATCTCTTAAGTATCTGTTAGCCATAGTGCTTTTCGACACTTCCAGATGTTCGCAGAGCTGCTGACGTGAGCTGAAATTGTAGGCCTTAATAAGCCTGTTGATTGCATCACGCCCACCACTATCATTCCCTGCCTTGATTAAACTCATAATCAAACCCCTTGACGCATATAAAAAGTGATCCTAATATCCACTCATGGTTTGAAAAGCAAAACCAAACCACATAAAACGAGATGAAACGAAAACAAACTAAGAGATATTGCACTATGAGCACAGATATTTCAATTCGAGTACCCAAAGAGATGGCTACGCCTGCAGAGTTCGCGGAGTGGGAGGGTATTTCCCGTGGCTCTGTATACCAAAAAATTCACCATGGTCAGCTTGCTAAGTACATGGTTAAAAAAGAGAAAAATAAAGGTCGCGTAAGCCTGCGTTACTTAATGTACAAAACCGATCAGGTCCGTGAGTCTCTTGGTCATTCCAACTTCCGCGTCATTGTTGGTTAGTAAGTTCGATTATGAGAACTTTTTAAGGGGCTCGCATGTTTGATTATAAGATTTCCAAACATCCACACTTTGAAGAGGCCTGCCGGGCTTTCGCACTGCGTCACAACATGGCGAAGCTGGCAGAACGCGCGGGAATGAATGTCCAGACGCTGCGCAACAAGCTGAACCCGGAGCAACCGCATCAACTCACACCGCCTGAAATCTGGCTGCTTACCGATCTCACTGAGGACTCAACCCTAGTTGATGGCTTCCTGGCACAGATTCACTGCCTGCCATGTGTGCCGATGAACGAAGTGGCTAAAGAGAAGTTGCCGCACTACGTCATGAGCGCCACTGCTGAGATCGGGCGCGTTGCCGCCGGCGCCGTTACTGGTGATGTGAAAACAACCGCCGGGCGCCGTGACGTGATCAGCAGCATCAATTCAGCAACTCGTCTGATGGCACTGGCTGCCGTTTCCATGCAGGCCCGCCTGCAGGCCAACCCCGCAATGGCAAGCGCGGTGGACACCGTAACGGGCCTTGGCGCTTCGTTCGGCATCATCTGAGGTGATTATGCTGACTAAAGAACCATCATTCGCATCGCTTTTAGTTAAACAAAGCCAGGGTATGCACTGCGGCCATGGCTGGATTATCGGGAAAGATGGCAAGCGCTGGCACCCGTCCCGCTCTCAGGATGAACTGCTGGCAGGGCTGACTACTACCAAACGGGGGACACCATGGCTATTGAAGGCGCTGCGGCGACTGTTCCATTAAGCCCGGGCCAACGTATGGAAGGACTGAACCGAATAGCGGAATTAAGGGCAAATGTGTTTGGTCTGAATATTGAGCCAGAGCTTGAAAGGTTTATTAAAGATATGCGCGATCGCCGCGATATAAACCATAAACAAAATGAGCGGGCACTGGCAGCCATATTCTTTATGGCAAAAATTCCGGCAGAACGTCACGGCGTCAATATTAGTGATCTGACTACTGACGAAAAGCGGGAACTGGTTAAAGCAATGAATCATTTTCGTGCAGTGGTGAGCTTATTTCCCAAACGGCTAACCATGCCGAATTAACCCACAACAGAAATTAATGGCGTAAACCCGCCGGGCATTCTTTTGCCCAAATTCAGGAGAAAGAGAAATGCAGAAAGAATTATCAAAAATGGTTGTGCCAGAAAACGATCAGCTTATGGCGGTGATCGATATTGCCAAACGTGAGGAGCGCAAAGGCCGCGCACTCGCTGTTTCAATCCGCCTTGAGGCGCTGGCAACCCATATCACCAACAGAGGGTTAAACGGTATTGAAGCGGCTGAACTGTTGCGCCGCGAAGCAACCCGCTACGAAAACGAATCACAGGAGCTGCACTGATGGCTGACTCTATGGACCTCGTACAGCAGCGCGTTGAAGAACAGCTGCAGCGCCACATTCATAATGCCCGCAACAGAGCGCCGGGCGTTTCCTGTGTGCTTTGCATCGAATGCGATGCACCGATCCCTCCAGCGCGCCGCCGTGCCATTCCGGGGGTGCAGCGCTGCGTAACATGCCAGAAAATCGTTGAGCTGAAAGGGAAGCATTACACCCGAGGCGCGGTGTGAGCTTCGGAGCCAGTCACTGATGCCTGAATTAATAAAAGACAAAGGCGGCCCGACCGTGGCCGCTGGGGCTTTCCCATGGAACGGCCCGAGAAAAGCACTAAATCCCTACATGGACCCGGCGGAAGTAGCGCCAGAGTCTGCGCTTTCAAACCTGATTACTCTCTATGCTGCGGATAACGAGCAGGAGCAGCTGCGCCGCGAGGCCCTGAGTAATGAGGTCTGGGAACGCTATTTCTACAATGAATCCCGGGATCCTGTTCAGCGAGAAATGGAGCAGGACCAGCTGATAAGCCGCGCCAAAATGGCCCGCGAACAGCAGCAATTCAATCCCGATCTGGTCATCGTTGCTGACGTGAGCGCCCAACCGGCGCATATCAGTAAGCCGCTGCTTGAACGGATTAAATATTTCGAGGGCCTGGGCAAGCCGAGGGCATATTCCCGCTATCTGCGTGAAACTATCAGGCCGTGCCTTGAACGCCTGGAGCGCGTGCGTACCAGCCAGGTTTCTGCTTCATTCCGTTTTATGGCGAGCCACGATGGGCTGGAGGGCCTGCTGGTTCTGCCGGAAATGAACCAGGAGCAGGTTAAGCGGTTATCTACCCTGGTGGCGGCACACATGAGCATGTGTCTGGATGCTGCCTGCGGTGAGCTGTTTACGGATGAAGACGTTACGCCGGAGGAGATCCGCCGGTCATGGGAAAGAGTGGCCGCTGAGGCCATGCGCCTTGATGTGATCCCGCCTGCTTTCGAGCGGCTGCGCCGTAAAAAGCACCGCCGTAACCCGGTCCCATACGAGCTTATTCCGGGATCGCTTGCCCGTATGCTTTGCGCGGACTGGTGGTATCGCAAGCTGTGGCAGATGCGGTGTGAATGGCGGGAAGAACAGCTGCGCGCTGTCTGCCAGGTTAACAAAAAGGCGTCTCCGTATGTCAGCTATGAGGCCGTGATCCACAAACGCGAACAGCGCCGCAAATCACTTGAGTTTTTCCGCTCGCATGAGCTGGTTAACGCCGAAGGTGACACGCTGGATATGGAAGAAGTGGTAAACGCCAGCAGCAGCAATCCGGCGCACCGGCGCAACGAAATGATGGCCTGCGTTAAGGGGCTGGAACTGATCGCAGAAATGCGTGGTGAATGCGCCGTGTTCTATACCATCACCTGCCCGTCACGCTTTCACGCGACGCTTAATAACGGCAGGCCAAACCCGAAATGGACCAGTGCCACGGTCCGCCAGAGCAGTGATTACCTGGTGAATATGTTCGCCGCCTTCCGTAAGGCGATGCACAAAGCCGGGCTGCGCTGGTATGGCGTCCGCGTTGCTGAACCACACCATGACGGCACCGTGCACTGGCACCTGCTTTGCTTCATGCGCAAAAAAGACCGCAAATCCATCACCGCGCTGCTGCGTAAATTCGCCATTCGTGAGGACCGGGAGGAGCTGGGCACCAATACCGGGCCCCGCTTCAAGTCTGAGCTTATCAACCCGCGCAAGGGTACGCCGACCAGCTATATCGCCAAATACATCAGCAAGAATATCGACGGGCGCGGGCTGGCGCAGGAAATCAGTAAAGAAACGGGCAGATCACTGCGTGATAACGCTGAGAACGTAAACGCCTGGGCTTCGCTGCACCGTGTCCAGCAATTCCGCTTCTTTGGTATTCCAGGCCGCCAGGCGTACCGCGAGCTGCGCCTGCTGGCCGGTCAGGCTGCCAGAGTGCAGGGGGACAAGAAGGCAGGCGCGCCGGTACTGGAAAACCCGCGCCTGGATGCTGTGCTGGCCGCAGCTGATGCTGGCTGTTTTGCCACCTACATCATGAAGCAGGGCGGCGTCCTGGTTCCCCGTAAACATCACCTTGTCAGAACTGCCTACGAGCTGAACGACGAGCCGAGCGCCTACGGCGATCACGGTGTTCGAATTTATGGCATCTGGTCCCCGATCATTGAGGGCCGGATCTGCACTCATGCAGTGAAGTGGAAAATGGTTCGTAAAGCCGTTGACCTTCAGGAGGCGACAGCCGACCAGGGCGCTTGCGCCCCTTGGACTCGTGGCAATAACTGTCCCCCTGTTGAAAATTTGAACCAGACAGGGGGTGAAGTACCGGATATTACTTACATGGAGGAAAAGGCGCTGCAGGATTACCTGCATGGAATGGGAAAAAAGGAGAGGCGGGAGTTGGTTGCCCGGCTCAGGCTGGTAAAACCGAAACGGAAAAAGGCATACAAGCAGAATATTTCTGAGCAGCAGCGCCTGCAGCTGGAGTATGAGTTGCGGTCCAGAGGGTTCGATGGCAGTGAGTATGAAGTGAATTTACTTTTACGCGGCGGCAGCCTTCCGTCAGGGGGAGGGCTGCGCATCTTTTACCAGAACGGGCGGCTGCGTGAGGATGACAAGTGGCGGCAGTATTACTGACACACCGAAAATATTTCCTGTCTTTGACTCATATCAGGGCTTTCTTATTGAAGTCCAAAAAAGCGTTTTACATTTAGAAATCGGTACTATACTGTATATATAAACAGTGTATATACATACAGTTATCTTGTGTAAGTGGCCGTAATAGGAGGGAAAATGCAGGATTATCTTTTGGAATCATTGAAACTTCAGCGCATTGATTTTTTCTTAAAACTGGTGGCGGCAAGCGATTGCAGCGACGAAGAAAAGCGGTTGGCAATTCAGTGGGTTTCTGAGCTGACTGACGAGCTGATGGCAAAAATTCGTAACCATGAATACAGCCGTACAATGGACGCTACCAGCTAGGGGAAAATCTATGCGCATTGAAATAATGATCGATAAAGAGCAGAAAATTAGCCAGGCGCTGTTAGAAGCACTTGAATCCGAGCTTTACCGAAATTTGCGCCCCCTCTACCCAAAAACAGCTATCCGAATCCGCAAGGGCAGCGCCAACGGTATTGAACTTAGCGGGATAAGACAGGCTGAAGATAAAGAACGTGTAATGGAAATTCTGCAGCAGGTCTGGGAAGACGACAGCTGGTTACACTGAAACGTTGCCCCCGAAAGAATTCATTCTGATGGGGGTAAGGTTGAACAACGAGTGAAACGAGGCGTTAGGGGTGACGGCCACTTGAAAATGGTCGTCCGCTTTGTGCCAGGAGCGGACATTGTTATTAATAGCAGCAGACGCCAGCCGGACTCTCTCGTCTTACAGCACTTCAACCACTTCAAATTCTTCTGCGATCAACTCCATATCTTTAGAAAAATGACCTTCGCGGGTAAAAAATCGCTGATGCTCATTTCGCCAGTATTGAAGGCTTAAATCGCCTTCACCTTCTTTGCGGGCAAACTCCTCAGTCACATCACAAAAACGCACCAGTCGCATTGAAACCAGCCGGGTCACGCAGACCGGGGCATTCAGGCCATCAAGGATAATGTTATAGCTTCCAATCCTCGGGGCAGACTTTTCTTGCTGGTAAGAGGCAAAGGATCCGCAGGAGGCCGTTTTAATCCCTTTTTTAATCAGGTCCGCAAGCTCGCTGGCCAGTTCCGGGCTGTCTCCCATTTGCCAGGCATCTGCGCCTGGATACTTTACTTTTAATACCTCAACAGTAGCCATTAAGAGCCCTTTTTAATCGTCGATGAAAAATGTCATACAGAGTTTTAACATGAACTTTCCAGACATTAACATTGATGCTTTCCCTCTGCTACTTTGTCCGCTCTTCGCTCATAGCAGACCTTAAACCTTTTCAATTCATCTGCGTTTTAAAACCGTGATTTAGATGAGCGCATCCACTTCTCTCGTCAGTGCATGACTATGCCGCATGAGATCGCATGATCGTTTGAGGATCGTTTTGATGCAGGCCCGCCAGTTCTGGCGGGCTTTTGCTTATGTCATGCACCTGCATGAAAACCGCTCCATAAAGCGGGCAGGCGTGGCGGGGATACGAGCGCGCGCTTTACGTGCAGAATCAATTATCTTGAGTTGCTTTTGCTATAACACTGAATTACATTAGTCAAAGTGCTTAAAATGCGATTTTTTCGCAAAAAAGAGGGTTAGAGATGCTGGTTGCGTTTAGTTTAGAAAATTACAAGAGCTTTCGTGAAAGACAAGTTCTTAGTTTTGCTTCCTCGATTGGGGATGAACACCCTGAGCATATCGTTACACTGGCGAATGGTCTAAGAGTTAACAGATTTGCGGCATTGATTGGTGGAAATGGAGTAGGTAAGACACAATTAATAAATGCTATCAATGAATTTGCGAATTCAATTCATAATGACACATTACATAAATTGCATCAGCCATTTCTCTTAAACAAGCAATGCCGTAATAAACCTACCTCATACGAAGCAATATTGATTGATGAAGAACAAGATAATTTCATTCGTTACGGTGTTTCAGTTCTGAACGAAGTTATTGTAGATGAATACTTATATGTTAGGCCCATAAAAAAAG
>NZ_JABMCU010000159.1:0-10395 GCF_013179605.1 Enterobacter sp. CM29
CGTTGATTTTTCATTACTTCTCGTTCTTATCCAGAGACCAGTTGGTAATGTCATCGGCAGTATTCGCTTCGCCGTCCGGACCCGCAGAGAAAATGTCCACCGCACCGTGTTCACCTGGGCTGACCAGAATATAATCGCTGCCCCATGGATCCTGCGGCAGGCGGCGAATATAGCCATCCGTGCGATAGCCGTTCGGGATTGGTGCGATTTCCGGCTTCGTCACCAGCGCCTGCAAACCCTGCTCTGTGGTCGGGTAGCGGTGGTTGTCCAGCTTATACATATCCAGCGAGCCTTCGAGCGCGACAATATCGCTGGTCGCCTTTTGCGTATCCGCTTTTTCTTTATTACCCATTAAGTTTGGCACTACCATACTCGCCAGAACGCCAAGAATAACAATCACCACCATTAATTCGAGCAATGTGAAGCCCGCCTGGCGAGCCAGGTTTTTACGTTTTAGAGCCATGATTTAACCTACCATATTATTAAGTTGCAGAAGCGGTTGTAATATTGAAAGAACGATGAATAAAACAATCGTCGCCATGGATACCACCAGCGCCGGTTCAAATACCGACAGCGTTAATGTAATTCGATGCTGTAATGCCGATTCCTGATTTTCTGCAGCGCGATCCATTAAATTACCTAATTCCCCGCTCTCTTCACCGGAGGCAATCATATACAGCATGGTGGGCGGGAATAATTTCGCCTGTTCCAGCGCCGCATACAGCGACGCCCCCTGACGTACGGTATCGGCGGCCTGCTCCAGCACCTGCCGGGCATAGAGATTTTCAATACCGTCCATCGCGATATACATCCCCTCCAGCAGCGGCACGCTGCTGGCCTGCAAAATGCTCAGGGTACGGATATAGCGGGCGCTGTTGATGGCGCACACCAGCTTTTTAATCGGCGAGCCGTTCACCAGCCAGCTGTGCCAGCGAAAACGGTTTTTCACGTTTCGCACCCAGGTTTTGAAGCCGACGAACGTCCCCGTCAGGCTGCCGACAATACAGATACCCCAGGCTTGCAGGAAATCACTTACCGCAATCAGCGTCCGGGTGGTGATCGGCAGTTGCTGTTTCATGTGGGTAAACTGCTCAATCACCTGCGGCACCACCGCCACCAGCAGAATGCCGATCACCGCGATAGCGACCACGGTGAGGGTAATCGGGTAGACCATCGCCTGCGTCAGCTTGCTTTTCATCTTCTGGCGCTGTTCGTTGTACTCCGCCAGCTTCTCCAGCACGTCGCCCAGATGGCCGGTCTTCTCACCGGCCATCACCAGCGTGCAGTAGAGTTTGTCGAAGGTGCGTGGAAACTGGCTAAAGGCGTCGAACAGCGTATGCCCCTCGACCACCTTCTCGCGGATCTCCATCACCATCGCCGCCAGCTTTTTATCTTCCGTCTGCTTAGAGATCGCCTTCAGCGCACTTTCCAGCGGCAGCGCGGCGTTCACCAGCGTCGAAAGCTGACGGGTAAACATCGACAGCACCGGGGTAGAGAGTTTCGCCCCGGTTTTCGCTTTCCCGCCTGTCGCCGTTTCGCGGGTTTCGGTGATGCTCACGGGCATCAGCTTTTGCTCGCGAAGCCACTGGCGAACCTGCTTTTGCCCCTCGGCCTGTAACGTCCCGCGCTGGGTTTTTCCCGCGGCACTCGTCGCCGTCCAGGCGTAGAAGGCCATTACGCATCCCCCCCACGCTCGGCGGTGACGCGCATGACTTCTTCCAGAGACGTCACGCCGCCGATCACCTTCAGCAGCCCGTTTTCACGCAGGCTGTAGGCCTGCTTAAAGAGCTGCGTTTCTATGGACATTTCGTCCTTATCTTCATGGATGGCGCGGCGCATGGTACTGTCCACCACCAGAAACTCATGAATACCGGCGCGGCCCTGATAGCCGCTCTGACGGCAGTGTTCACACCCCACCGCGCGATAAATCGCTTTTGGCGGCGCGTCCATAAAGCTGAACAACGCTTTTTCATTGGCATCCAGCGGACTGGTGGTCCGGCAGTGCGTACACAGCCGACGCACCAGACGCTGGGCAATGACACCGAGCAGCGATGAACCGATTAAAAACGACTCCAGCCCCATATCCCGCAGACGGGTTATCGCCCCTGCGGCACTGTTGGTATGCAGCGTCGACATCACCAGGTGACCGGTCAGCGACGCCTGCACCGCGATCTGGGCGGTCTCACCGTCGCGAATTTCCCCGATCATCACCACGTCCGGGTCCTGACGCAGAATCGCGCGCAGCCCGCGGGCAAAGGTCATGTCCACGCGCGGGTTAACCTGCGTCTGCCCCACGCCTTCCAGCTCGTATTCGATCGGATCTTCCACGGTCAGAATGTTGCGCTCGTGACCGTTCAGCGCCGAAAGAATGGCGTACAGCGTGGTACTTTTACCGGAACCCGTCGGGCCGGTAACGAGGATGATCCCGTGCGGGCGGTCAATCAGCCCTTTCAGCTTCTCCAGCTCTTCATCAATCAGCCCAAGCTTGTTGATGTCGGGCTTGAGATTGCTTTTATCGAGCAGGCGCATGACCACGCGCTCGCCGTACTGAGACGGAATGGTCGACACACGCACGTCGATGGCCTTACGGCCAATGCGCAGGGAGATACGTCCATCCTGGGGGAGACGTTTCTCGGCGATGTCGAGTTTCGACATCACCTTGATACGCGACACCAGCAGCGGCGCGAGCTTACGCGCCGGTTGCAACACCGGGCGCAGCACGCCGTCAACACGAAAGCGGATGCTCAGCGTGCGCTCGAAGGTTTCGATATGAATATCCGACGCGCCGTCCTTCACCGCCTCGCCGAGAATGGCGTTGATCAGGCGGATCACCGGTGAGTTTTCGTCGTTATCGAGCAGATCTTCGTTATCAGGGATCTCCTCGGTTAAGGCCATCAGATCGATATCCGCGTCCATGTCGTCCACCAGTTGCTGCGACACGCCGCTGCTCTGCTGCCAGATTTTGGCCA
Source organism: Enterobacter sp. CM29 (assembly GCF_013179605.1). Classification (NCBI taxonomy): domain Bacteria; kingdom Pseudomonadati; phylum Pseudomonadota; class Gammaproteobacteria; order Enterobacterales; family Enterobacteriaceae; genus Enterobacter; species Enterobacter sp. CM29. The sequence continues at coordinate 2,970 of NZ_JABMCU010000159.1, forward strand.
GCATCTCGTCAAACGCTTCCGGCGTCACAGTGACGGGGATGAAAGCACGGCCCAGCACCCGGCGCACCTCCAGCAGAGCATGCGCAGGAGTGTCGTCCCGGATATAGACATCATTGTTGTAAAACAGAACGCCGTTATCTTTTGCGTAGTTGCTGCTACTCAGTGTTTTACTCAGTTCGTCCACGTTACCCCTCCGCGCTATTCTTTAAACGGATTGCGCGTGGCGCTGGTTTTCACCGGTGCGGCGCCAGTGCTTGCAGAGGGAAACGCGGGCAGGACGGCGTTGTCAGTCGGCTCAACAATACCGAGCTTTTTCTCCTCCACTCGCTGCATCTGGCGCACCCGGATCTGGTCATATTTCTCTTTCGAGGCCGCGCTGTAGTTGTCGTCGTCACGCAGGACGGTGGTATGAATAAACACCATCAGGTTGCGTTTGGAAGTATCCTGCGAGGTGTAGCGGAACAGCTGACCGACCAGCGGGATATCGCCGAGCAGGGGCACTTTGGACACGGACTGTTTGGTCACATTTTCCATCAGACCGCCGAGCACCACCGTCTGACCACTGTGGACCATCACTTCGTTATTAATCGTGCGCGTGTTGAAGGTTGGGCCGAGGCTGGAGTCTTCCGTCGCGCTGTTGTCGACACTCGACACTTCCTGCTCAATCTTCAGATGGATCATGTCGCCATCGTTAATCTGCGGCACAATCTTCAGCTTGGTCCCTACGGTTTTACGCTCAACCGAGTTAAAGACGTTGTCGCCGCTGGTGGTTTGCGAACCGGAAAGCACCGGCACATCCTGACCGACGTTGAACGACGCTTCTTTGTTATCCAGCGTGACCACGCTTGGCGTGGAGAGGATGTCATTTTTGCCGTCAGTGGAAAGCGCGGTCACCAGCGCACCGAAGTCACCGTTAAAGAAGCCGGTCGCAAGGCCAGTGAAACTTGCCCCTTTCATGGTGCCATTTTTAATCTGGCTGATTGGCAGGCCGGTGGAGCCAAACTGCACCCCGCCGTGCTTGCTGGTCCACTGCACGCCAAGATCCAGGCCGTTACCGTCCTGCACTTCGGCAATGATCGCTTCCACCAGCACCTGCGGACGGCGAATATCCAGCTTGTCGATCACTTTCTCGAGGGAGTTCATCACGTTAGGCTGTGCGGTGATCACCAGGGAGTTGGTTGACTCGTCGGCGGTAATATTCAGATCGGTTGAGGCGCTCGCGGATTTCGCTTTGGCCGCACCCGGCTTGTCTTTCAGCTGCTCACCAATCCCGGTGAGAACCGGCACCACTTTGGTGGCGCTGGCATACTTGAGGTAGAAGACGCGGGTATTGCCCTCGTTATTCTGCTCACGATCCAGCTGATGAATAAGGGAACGGGTGCGCGCCCGCGCATCTTCCGCGCCGCTGATCACCAGGCTGTTGGTTTCGTCATCCGCGACGACTTTAGTCGCCAGCTGCGGCGCGTTCTGCCCTTTCTGTTCTTCATTGTTGAGGTTATTCAACATCTCCGAGAGTTCTTTGGCGGACGCAAAGCGCAGCGGGATGATTTCGCGACGCTGGATGCCGTCTTTATCGACGCGCTGCACCAGATCCACCAGCCGGTTCACCACCGAGGCTTTACCGGTTAACAGCAGGACGTTGGACGGCTCAAAGTGGACCACGTTCCCGATACCGGTGGCATCGTTGAGCTGACGCAGCAGCGGGGCCAGCTCACGAACAGGCACGTTTTCCATGCGCACCACGCGGGTGATGATCTCGTCACCTTTGCCCGGATTTTTGCTGTCTGCCAGCGGCGCACCGGCGGTACGCGCCACGCTTGAGCGCACCACTTTGACCATGCCGTTGTCCATCGGGATCACCGACAGGCCGTAGAGATCCAGCACGCTCAGAAAGAATTGATAGTACTCATCTTCCGTCAGCACGTTGTAGGTTCGGACCGAGACGGTTCCCTGGACGGACGGATCGACCAGAATGGTTTTATTGAGATTGCGGCCTACCGTATCGATAAACTCGCGAATATCAGTATTTTTAAAACTCGCGCTAAAGTTAGCTGCAAGCAGCGAACTGGAATATAACGACAATGCGGTCAGCGCCACGCACGCCCAGGGAATTTTTTTCATGTCTGCACACTTTTTAATTGTTTAGAACATTAATCCGAATATTTTCAAGGTGAGCGTGACGTCGTACGATGACCTCCGCTTCTTTCATTTTTGACCAGTTGGCAATAATGCTTTTCGCTTTTGCTTCATCGGTCATATCGACAGAGTTAACCTGAACCGCCACATCGCCTTTTACCAGACCTGACTGGCTGTAAAAGGCGGAGGCATTCCTTGGGTTTATCCTGTAGCCTTCCAGTCGGCCCTTTTCAATTATGGGTTTTAACACCAGATAATCATCAAGATGCACACTCTCTGCGCCAACATCTTTTGTCGATTTCGTTACCGGGCCGCTATCCACGCCACCCTTAAAATAGTCCGGTTTATTTAATGCCAGAACCTGCGTAGTACCTTCATAATTAACCACCACATTATCTTTGTTTATTTCCTGAATAAATGCGTCGTTAAATCCAGAGAGAGGTTCACCCTCACGGTAGCTTCTCTGACCGCCTGGCGTTTTGATGACAGCAAAGGAGAGCCAGGCGTCATCGCTGTTCACAATACCTTCGATTTCAGCTGCCAGCGGGGCTTTCACCGCACCCGGTAAGATTTCCTGACGCACGGCTGCCGTAAAAAGCGAAAAGGATTTCTCTTCGCGCGTTTTTTTCAGCGGCTGTTGATCGGCATTAGCCAACTTATTCATAACTTTTTTATAATCTTTAAAGGTGAGATACCCTTGCTGGCCGCAAAAGATCAGCAGCACAAACATAATACAAGGCGTTATCCACCGTGAAAGAAATGAGAACCTCATTTTTTATCCGGCCTATAGCAAAGCAAAAATAAGCAGCGTCATACTGCGCCAATATGGATGAAAATAGTAATAAGCTGGTGCAAATGCGACCACTGACTTCGCCGCTAACTTTCATAAAGAAAAATATTGACCGTATAAAATCCAAATGTTAGACGCTGCCAGCAGGATATTTTTACCCTGCTTGCAAATTGACCGTTCAGGGGCGTTACCTTACTTTCTGATGCTGTTGCTATTCCTAATCAGAGACGGTAAGTCGTTATGTATCAGAGCCACTTTAATTTTAAAAATCCGCCATTCAGATCGATCGCCCGTTTATCCGGGGATTTTCTGGTGCCTTATCATCAGGATGTGTTCAACCTGTTGAAAGAGAAAACCCAGCAGGCGGGAATTATCGGGCTCTTTTGCGACGACGCCCCGCTTCTGGGTCACTTCAGCGATGCGCTAAAAACCCGCCACAGTAACGTCCTTGTTATCAATGCGTTTCCCAAACTGAGTGCCAGTAGCCTGCTGTACAAGCTCAATCCGGTAACGAAAGAGAGCAAGAATCGCCTGCAGGCGGTGGATGCCATCCTGCGCCAGTGGCACGAGGGAAAAGCGAAAACCAGAGTGCTGGTGATTTCACACGCCGAAGCCATGAAAGAGAGCTGCCGTGAAGTCCTGGGTACGCTGCTCACGCGAGCCCAGGAGCTGAACTTCCGGCTCTCCGTGGTGCTGACGGGCACTGCGGATCAGGAAATCCTGCTTAAGCAACCTGAACTGCGCGAATACACACACACTCGTCATGTCCTGCGCCCCCTGACCTGCCGCGAATTCCTGGGCTATGTGCAGGCGCAATGCGAAGAACACGGCTGTGAAAATTCGCCGTTAACGCCGGCCCGCGTGCGCAAAATGCACACGTTGACCAAAGGCAACATCAGCAAACTTAACGAACTGGCGCACCTGTCAATGCTCGCTGCCTGGACGGAACGCGCGTCGCAGGTCAGCCCGCGTCATTTACGCCTGGCGGCGGGAGAGATCCTGCCCGCGAAAAAACACGGTAAGCGTCTGGCAACCGTGGGGCTGTTCGCTTCGGTGCTGTTTGCCGCCTGCGGCTGGTATTTAACCTCGTCCATCAGCGGGCACCTTCCCATCCAGCTGCCGGTCCCCGTCAGCTGGAAACAGCCGACGCGAAAAACGGAGGCGCCCGTGGTGCCGGTTATCGACAATGAAATGGTTAATCAGCCGGATGCGATGCACCAGCTCTATCTGATGTGGGGATATGACGCCTCGGCCGAAGATGCGCTGTGCCAGAACGCCGCTAAAGTGAACCTGATGTGTAAACAGGGGAACGCGTCGCCGGAGACGCTGGCGCAGGAAGGGTATCCGTGGGTCAGTGAGCTGAAAACCAGCGGTCACCTTAACTATGCGGTGGTCGCCAGGGTCGGAGATACATCAATTGACCTGTTAATGAATAACCGGACCTGGCAGGTGAGCCGCAGCTGGTTTAACCGGCATGCGACCGGCAACTTCACCCAGTTGCACCGCCTGACACCGGAAGGAAAAGACGCGATCGGCGCGGCCAGCGACAGCAAAGACATGGCCTGGCTCGATCAGCAGTTAAGCATCGCGCTGAACCAGCCCGAAACGCATGCCCGGATCTGGACCGCAGAGATGATGAAACGCACCCGTGAGTTTCAGCAAAAAATGCATCTGCACGTGGATGGCATCCCCGGCGAAGAAACGCTGATGCAGCTGATGCGCGTAACCAACAGCACGCCGAGCGTACTGATTCAGGCCACCCGCACTACCCCGGACGCAAAAATGCAGGAGAAGAAAGCCTAATGTCGACCATCTGCCTTGCGGCCCAGCGCAGCTATACAACCGGGGAAGCGGTCTGGTTTTCGTACCGCCTCCCCAGCCTGAAAAACGTTTTCGGCAAAACAGCATTATGGATGGTCGGCCTTTGCGCCATGCTGGTTGTCGGCCTGTATATGCATGTCTACTGGAACATGCGCCACCCGGCGCCTGAACCGGTCAACGCCAGCGTTGCCAAACCGGAAACCCAGCTTTCGGAGATGCACTACGTGTACGTGAGTAAACCGTTCCCGCATCCGCAGCCTAAAGCTGCGCCAGTGCCTGTTGATGTTCCACCGATGCAGGATCTGCCGATCATCAGTGATGATGCCGACTGGCAGCAGGCGCCCGACGGCGCGGTGCCGCAAGACCCCTCGCGGGATACCCTACCCGGAACTGAGGCGCATGAGCACGATACCGCCCCCGCCAGCACGAGCAGTGAAGAGTCATCATTAACGGAATTATTTAAACAGGCATTAAAAGAGCAGGAGCAGGATTATTCTCAAGGAAAAATTCCCGCACCGCCGGTTGACGAAACGCAGGATAATTCACAAGCAAGTGTTAAAAACAGTGAAAACAGCCGTTCCCCTTTCAGTGATAAAGGAGACCGGCGGGAGTAGGCATTAATATTTTTCAGGCAGTGCGGTGAGGTTAAGCAGTCGACCTTTTTCCACCACAATATATTGACCTTTTTTCAGATCGGAGAGGATTTTAATAATGGTGCTACGTGCCAGGTTAGTGTATTCCTGAATGTAATCATAAACGTTAATATCACGCTGATGCTGTACAATCAGGTCGTTGATCTCATATAAAAATTCGCGAACAACAGAATATGCGCTGCGAGCGACCAGAATATCATCGCGCTTGCTCATCAGGCATATGTACCAGGAAAGCACTTTTGTCAGTTCAGGCCACAGGTTTTTCTCGGTCATCAGCTGGGCGAAGACCTCTTTCTTGATCGAGCGAACAACCGTATTCGACCGAACAAGGCCGTACATATGGGTGGCGTTGTAATACATCGACGACAGGCCGAAAATGCATTGCCCGGTAACGGTGAACAAGCACAGTTCGTCAGAGTCACGTCGAAATTCGACTTCGCCGCTGACAATAATATGAATTAAACCGGAATCAGCAGTGGAAATCTTCTGCCATTTTTTTAACGTTCTTTCTTCAACGCATGAGGTTGCAGAAATAATTTTTTCCATTTCATGTTGCGGACGTAATTTTTTTCCATAGATGCTTAACATTGTTATACCCGTTTTAAGATGTGATTTTAAAAAACATGGCAACGGCATTCATACCGAACCATAAATATTTTCCTGATGAAAACTCAAGAATAAAAAAAAGAGTAAAGTTTTTTATTCGCTAAATTGCTTAGCGTGCTATGTGTCCATCTTAAATCCGAATAATTTTAAGTCAATTAACTAAAAATGAAATGAGAATGTACTTAGGATTAATCTAATAGAAACTTGCGGAAATATACTCATTTGGGGGTAAGCCAAAGGTTTACCCCTGCCCGTATTTCTCTAAAAGTGCTTCGGCAATCGCCATGGTTTCCACATCCGCGACGCCATTCCATAACTGCGGACGGAAATGCATCTGGAACACCATGATGATGCGTTTTTGCTGTGCAGGCGTGCTGTTTTCTGGCACCTCGTAACCGTAGCGCGCCAGCACATCGAGCAGTGCTGCGGTATCAACCTGCTGATAATGCGGTCGCCCGTTGATATAAAAATTTACCCGCGCCGGTTCAGGCCAGGCTCCGATGCCCTGCTGCGCCAGCTCGCGCCACGGAAACAGCGGGCCAGGGTCGTCTTTACGCTGCGGGGCGATATCCGAATGGGCCACAACGTTCTGCGGTTTAATGTCGTAGCGGGCGATGATGTCTCTGGCAAGCGGGATTAGCGCCGCAATTTGCCCCGGTTCGAAGGGGGTAAAGGTTTTCACACCATCGGTTTTCCGCCAGCCGCGGTTTTCCAGCTCAATGCCGACGGAGGTATCATTTATGCGGTTGGTCCCACGCCAAAAGCTAATACCTGCATGCCAGGCCAGCTCGCTCTCCGGCACCAGCTGCCAGATACGCGGTTTGCCCTGCGGAGCTGGGGGCTTTGCGGGGATGAGATAGTGAGAGCTGACGTTTTTATCGGTTAAGGTCGCAAGCGAGGTGTCGAAATCATCGGCGGTGTAATGGATCACCAGCACCTTTATGCGCGGGTAGGCCGCCTGCGCCTGATGGCGCGTATCAAGTTCGTACGCGCCTTTATCAACAATGCCCTCTTCCGAGGCGCATCCTGCCAGCAACAATGCCAGCAGGAGGGTTGAGAGCGAACGCTTCATCGACGGGTTTTCACCGCCGTGCCGCTTACGCTCACCATCAGCATGCTGGCATCTTTCCCGACCGTTTCGTAGTCGATATCAATGCCCACCACCGCATCCGCGCCCAGCGCTTTGGCCTGCTCGCCCAGCTCCTTAAACGCAATGTCACGCGCTTTACGCAGTTCTTTCTCGTAGGCACCGGAGCGCCCGCCGACGATATCCCGAATGCCGGCAAAGAAGTCCCGGAAGATGTTGGCACCCAGAATCGCCTCACCGGTGACCACGCCGCAGTACTCGGTAATGGGTTGACCTTCCAGGGTTGGTGTTGTTGAAAATTGCATACTTCCTCTCCGTCTTTAGCGTTCAATG
>NZ_JABMCU010000016.1:0-35178 GCF_013179605.1 Enterobacter sp. CM29
ATGCCGCCGCCCATCAGCCCACCACCCAGAACCCCAACGGCGCGCAGCGGAGCCGGTTCAGCTTCACTGCCCGGATCTTTTTTAACCTCCGTGCTGGCAAAGAAAATGCCGCGCAGCGCCTGCGACTGCGGCGTCATCGCCAGCTCGCCAAACGCTTTCGCTTCCGCGGCATAACCGCTGCTGCTGCCCTGCGATAAACCGGTTTCAATCACCTTCAGAATGCGCGTCGCTGCCGGATAATTCCCTCTGGTTTTTTGCTCGGTTTTTTTACCCACCATATTAAACAGCAGCGTGCGCCCCAGCGGCCCGGCGAGGATACGCTCACGCACCGGCAGGGGGCGTTTCGCCTGACGACCTTTCAGCGCCCGCTCAACGGCAGCCTCAAGCAAGATTGCGTGCGGAACGACCTCATCAACCAGACCCGCCTTTAACGCCTGACGGGCGCGCAGCTGTTTACCGGTTAAAATCATCTCCAGCGCAGTACTGACGCCCACCAGCCGCGGCAAGCGCTGCGTGCCACCTGAACCGGGCAGCAATCCAAGCTGTACTTCAGGCAGTCCGAGTACGGTTTTCGCATCGTCGGTACAAATGCGATTGTGGCAGGCCAGCGCCAGCTCAAGCCCGCCGCCCAGGCAAGCCCCGTGGATCGCAGCGACAACGGGTATCGACAGCGCATGGATCTCCGCCATCACCTGCTGCCCCTGACGCGCCAGATCTTCTGCTTCCTGAGCGCTTGTCGCCCGGGCAATCATGTTGATATCGGCCCCGGCAATAAAGTTATCCGGCTTTGCCGAGATAAATACCAGGCCACGTATCGCTTTGTTTTCGCGGATCTGTCTGAGCATCGCACGCACCTGAACGCCGAACTCCGCCTTCAGGGTATTCATCTTTTCGTCGGGCACATCAATGGTGATAACGGCCACGTTATCAAGGCGAACAGCAAGGTTAAATGCAGATGTCGTTTCCATTATTCAGCCTCCAGAACCATTGCTGCGCCCAGACCGCCCGCCGCACAGGCGGTAACGAGGCCAAAACCGCCGCCACGGCGACGCAGTTCGTGCAACGTCTGGGTAATCATTCTCGCCCCGGTCGCTGCAAACGGATGACCGTAGGCAATAGAGCCACCCAGCACGTTAAACTTACTCTGATCCACTTCGCCTGTGGCATGTGCGCGGCCCAGCACGTCGCGGGCAAAACGTTCGCTCGCCATAAGCTGCACGTTTGCCAGCGTTTGTGCGGCAAAGGCTTCGTGCATATCAATTAACGTGAGATCGGAGAGCGTTAGCCCCGCGCGATCCAGCGCCAGCGGCGTGGACCAGGCCGGTCCGAGCAGCATGTCCTGCCAGACATCGATGGCGGTAAAGGCATAGCTGCGCAAATAGCCCAGCGGTGTGATGCCCAGCTCTTTCGCCCGGGATTCCGTCATCAGGATCACGGCGGCGGCACCGTCCGTCAGCGGCGTACTGTTGGCCGCCGTAACGGTGCCATGTTTACGGTCAAAGGCCGGGCGCAGTTTTGCGTAATCTGCCAGCGTTGAGGTGCCGCGAATGTTGTTATCTTCCGCGAGCGGTTCCCGGTAAGGCGGTACATAGGCGGTCATCACTTCGTTGGTCAGTTTGCCCTCCGACCAGGCTTTCGCTGCCAGCTGATGCGAGCGATGCGCCAGCGCATCCTGCTGTTCGCGTGTAATACCGTAGGTTTTTGCCATCTGCTCGGCTGTATCGCCCATGCGCAGGCCGGTGGAGTATTCAGCAACGGCAGGTGGCACCGGCATGAGGTCGCGCAGGCGTAAACGCGAGAAGAGTTTAAGCTTTGCACCGGTAGTGCGAGCTTTGTTGGCATCCACCAGAATGCGGGCCAGCTGTTTGCTGACGCCGATGGGCAGCACGGAGGAGGAATCAGCGCCGCCGGCAATTCCCGCGCGAATGGTCCCCGCCATCAGGCTTTCCGCCACGTTCGCCACCGCCTGGAAACTGGTAGCGCAGGCGCGGCTGACGCTGTAGGCGTCGGTATGAACATTCATGCCGGTACCCAGCACGATTTCACGCGCGATATTGGGTGCTTCCGGCATCTGTACCACCTGGCCGAAAACCAGTTGCTCAATAACCTCTGGCGGGATCTCGCTGCGAGCCAGCATCTCCCCCACCACCATTTTTCCCAGATCGACAGCCGGTATACCGTGAAACGCGGTTGCCTGACGTGCAAACGGCGTACGTAACCCGCTGACAATGGCAATGCGGTCACCGTGTCGGGTGATAAGCGGTAATGCCTGACTCATAACACTCCCCTGTAAAAAAATTTTGCGCGCACGTTAAGTGGTCTGACCTGATAATAGTCTTAACTATTTTTTTACATTGAGCCAATCGGGGAAGCGAAAAATTGCGAGCTAAGGCACAGAGAAGAAAAAGAAAATGCCCAGGGTAAAAGCAAAACGGTAACCCGTGGGTTACCGTTTTTAGTGTTTGCGCCCTCTCCCGTGGGAGAGGGTTGGGGTGAGGGCACCAGACCGCAGGAATTAACGCAGGCCCAGCTGGAAGATCAGCGTTTCTGCCTCGCAGGCGAACACAAAGTCGATATCCAGCTGTACGCCGCCTTCCACTTCCGTGAAGGTAGATTTGATTTCACATGGATCGGATTCGACTTCACGCGCACGCTTGATCAGCGCGGCCAGCGTCTCTTCCGCTTCAGCGCGGTTAGGGAATACGCGGCTGTAAGAGGCGGTGCAATCGGTGTTGTCCATAATGGTGCCAACATCCATACAGCAGCAAACCGGGGTTTCATCAGCACTGCATTTACTCATAGCTCAATTTCCTCTGTATTCGCGCAGCGCGCGAGATAAACACGATGCGACTATTTTACGCCCCCGGACGAGCCCCCTCCAGCCGTTAATGGCGCAAAACCGGATAAGTGAGCAATATCACACTAAAAAATGATCTAAAACAAAATTCACCATTTCGGATGAATCGTACTGGTCACAATTTTGCCAACCAGATCTCGTTTCATGAAACATGTTTGAAAATATTAATAAACAAACTTGCAACATCCCAGCTGGTCAGACCTATACTCTCGCCACTGGTCTGATTTGTATGTCATACCTCAGACCCTACACTTCGCGCTCCTGTTACGGTATGTAACAATTATTGAATAAAAATAACTCAATGAGGTTATGGTCATGAGCCAGAAAACCCTGTTCAAACAAACTGCTTTAGCAGTTGCAGTGGCAATCGTCTCAACGTCCGCCTGGTCAGCGGGCTTCCAGTTAAACGAATTTTCTTCCTCTGGCCTTGGCCGTGCGTATTCCGGGGAAGGTGCGATTGCCGATGACGCAGGCAACGCAAGCCGTAACCCGGCGCTTATCATGATGTTTGATCGCCCTACATTCTCTGCCGGTGCGGTTTACATCGATCCTGATGTCAACATTTCTGGCAAATCTCAGTATACCGGCGCAGATCTGAAGGCGGATAACATTGCACCAACGGCGTGGGTGCCTAACCTGCACTTTGTTGCGCCAATCAATGAACAGTTTGGTTGGGGTGCCTCTGTCACCTCTAACTATGGCCTGGCAACGGAGTTCAATAACAACTACCCGGCCGGGGAATACGGCGGTAAAACCGACCTGACGACCCTGAACCTTAACCTGAGCGGCGCATATCGTCTGAACGATAACTGGAGCTTTGGTCTGGGCTTTGATGCTGTCTACGCTGATGCAAAAATCGAGCGTTATTCCGGGGAGCAAACTGCTGCGCTGCCGAAAAACAGCAATAAAATTGCCAGCCTGAAAGGTGACGAGTGGGGTTACGGCTGGAACGCCGGTATCCTGTATGAACTGGATAAAAACAACCGCTGGGGTCTGACCTACCGCTCAGAAGTGAAGATTGACTTCGATGGCGATTACAAAAGCGGCATCCTGAGCCCAGTCAACGGTATGGTACCGGGCGCAGGCACCACCATTCCATGGGGTACCTCGAATCAAACCGTACCGGGTTCACTGTCACTGCATCTGCCAGAAATGTGGGAAGTGTCAGGTTATAACCGCGTTGCGCCGCAGTGGGCTATTCACTACAGCCTCGCGTATACCAGCTGGAGCCAGTTCCAGGAGCTGAAAGCCACCGGCAGCAACGGCCAGACGCTGTTCTATAAAGACGAAAGCTTCCACGATGCTTACCGTATCGCACTTGGTACGACCTATTATATGGATGACAACTGGACGTTCCGTACCGGCGTGGCATTTGATGACAGTCCGGTACCGGCAGATAAGCGTTCTATCTCCATTCCGGATCAGGACCGTTTCTGGGTAAGTGCGGGGGCAACCTACGCGTTCAACGAGAATGCCTCTATCGACGCGGGCGTGTCGTACATGCATGGACAGAAAGTGACCTTCCAGGAAGGCCCTTACGAGTTTACCTCTGAAGGTAAAGCCTGGCTGTTTGGTACCAACTTCAACTACGCGTTCTAATCCCAACACGATTAAAAAAGGTGAGCATCGCTCACCTTTTTTATTTATTCCGAATCGATATCTTTTAATTCGTTCTCGATGGCTTTCGCGTTCGGATTATCTTCCGGCTTCAGCTTACCGCCGTTGGCAATAAAGTCATGGTTCTGGAAATAGGCCTCGCGGACCATGATGTACGGATCGGAAGACTGACGCAGCAGACCGTCAGAGTCCAGCAGTTGCGCACGCGTTTCAATCCCTTCCACGGTCCATTTACCAATCGACAGCGGCCAGGTGAGCCATGACAGCACCGGATACAGCGTATCCACCATATCGCCGCCATCATCACGCACGGTAAAGCTGCCGTAGAATGGCAGGTGCACATACGGCCCATAACCTACGCCATAATGCCCCAGTGTGCTGCCGAAACGATGCGGCTGTTCACGCTGTAATTTCGGGTTCGCCATGCCTGCGACATCTATTAAGCCGCCCATACCCAGCAGAGAGTTCAGGAAGAAACGGGTGAAATGCACCATCCCCTGATACGGGTCGCCCTGGAGGAAGTAGTTCACCATCACCGCTGGCTCTTCCAGGTTACTGGTAAAGTTGCTCAGCCCGTTACGCGCTGGCTGCGGAACGTAGTCACGCCATGCCACGGCAACCGGACGAACCAGATATGGATCCAGCACATTATAGTTAAAGTTGTACATTGAACGGTTAAATCCTTCGAGAGGATCGGAGCGTCCCGTTTGCTCGCCAGAGCTGGCGCAGCCCACAAGCATCGTTACGCCCAGCGCAAGCGCCGACAGCCGAAGCTTCATATATTTCTCCCTGTTCAATATGGCTATCGTTGAATGCCATCTGTGACGGAGCCTGTGAGGCTCCGCCTGAAACGTGCAAGTGATTGTAACAGCACGCTTACCGATGTCTACGAGGACAATGACGACCCGCTCGCGTCATCACGCTAATTTCAGCATAGCCTGTCTTTAAGAATTCGTTTCGCTGGCAATTTTATATTGGCTTTGAAAGAGATGTCTCACCTTTATTGCCATTTTCAGCAATTTAAGAGCTTCCCCACGGGCAAGGCGCCAAAAGCCGCTACGCTTAAATGAGCGATTACCCCCGAAGGAGCAGTTATGAAAGATATTAACGAAGATAAAATTGGCGAGAACAATGAGGAACATGAGATTGAAAGTGAGGAGAAAGACCGGGGAGAAGAGATAGAAGTCGATGAGGATCGCCTGCCGTCGCGTGCCATGGCCATTCATGAGCATATTCGCCAGGATGGCGAAAAGGAGATGGAGCGTGACGCAATGGCCCTGCTGTGGTCGGCCATCGCAGCCGGTCTGTCGATGGGTGCCTCTCTGCTCGCCAAAGGTATATTTCACGTTCAACTGGAAGGCGTGCCGGGCGGTTTTTTGCTGGAGAATTTAGGCTACACGTTCGGCTTTATTATCGTCATTATGGCGCGACAGCAGCTTTTCACGGAGAACACCGTCACTGCCGTACTGCCCGTCATGCAAAATCCGACCCTTGGTAATTTTGGTTTACTGATGCGCCTCTGGAGCGTCGTGCTGCTGGGGAACCTGATCGGTACGGGCGTTGCAGCCTGGGCCTTCGAGTATATGCCAATCTTTGATGAACCGACCCGCGACGCATTCGTGAAGATTGGCATGGATGTAATGAAAAATACGCCGGTTGAAATGTTCTCTAATGCCATTATCTCCGGCTGGATCATCGCCACTATGGTCTGGATGTTCCCGTCAGCGGGCAGCGCGAAAATCGTGGTGATTATCCTGATGACCTGGCTTATCGCACTCGCCGATACCACGCACATTGTTGTCGGGACCGTTGAAATCCTTTATCTGGTATTTAACGGCACACTCCACTGGAGCGACTTTTTCTGGCCGTTCGCCCTGCCTACTCTCGCAGGCAACATTTGTGGCGGAACCTTTATCTTTGCACTGCTGAGCCATGCGCAAATCCGTAACGACATGTCCAACAAGCGTAAGGCCGAACTTAAGGCTCAGGAAAAAAAGGATAAAACTGCCGAAAAATCGGCGTGAACGGTGACTCTTTGACCAGTCAGGCGGCAATGCGCTTAACGAGAAGTGTAAATAACGCTATACTCTTGCCGCTTCGTCCCCTTAGTTAAATGGATATAACGAGCCCCTCCTAAGGGCTAGTTGCAGGTTCGATTCCTGCAGGGGACACTTTTAATTTCCCCCTATAATCCCTGATTTATCAATCCGCTTTGCAATTGCCGCTTTTTTAAGCAAAAACGAGTAATAGCTCATAATGTATAACGGTGCTACATTAAGCCGCCCACCCAAGTCAGCAATGGCCAGGCAACGTCGTAAAGAACGGTAAAGCCTGCAACCATGACCTCGTCCTACGGTCTCAATGGCACGTGGTATCGCGAAGTCTGCGCTACCTTCACAGGCTTTACAAAGGTTCCACTATTTTGTCTCAATCCAAATTTCAGCGGGCATTTCTGCACCCGCGCTACTGGTTTACATGGTTCGGCCTTGGCGTACTTTGGCTGCTGGTCCAGCTTCCTTATCCCGTGATTCGCTTCCTGGGTTCGAAGCTCGGCAGCGCATCGCGTCACTTTCTTAAGCGTCGCGAGTCCATTGCCCGAAAAAATCTTGAACTTTGCTTTCCGCATTACAACGCGCAGCAGCGTGAAACGCTGATCGCTGAAAACTTTAAATCTATCGGTATGGCGTTGCTTGAAACCGGTATGGCCTGGTTCTGGCCAGACGAGCGTGTCCGTAAATGGTTTGACGTTGAAGGTCTGGATAACCTCAAACATGCCCAGATGCAAAAACGCGGCGTGATGGTTGTGGGTGTGCATTTTATGTCGCTTGAGCTGGGCGGCCGCGTTATGGGTCTTTGTCAGCCGATGATGGCAACCTATCGCCCGCATAACAGCGCACTGATGGAATGGGTACAAACGCGGGGCCGCATGCGTTCAAATAAGGCGATGATCAGCCGTAACAATCTGCGCGGTATGGTTGGCGCCCTGAAAAAAGGTGAAGCCGTCTGGTTTGCCCCGGACCAGGACTACGGCCCTAAAGGCAGCAGCTTTGCCCCTTTCTTTGCGGTTAAAGATGTCGCTACGACGAACGGTACCTTTGTGATTTCACGTCTCTCTGGCGCCTCGATGTTAACGGTGACCATGGTCAGAAAAGCGGATAAGTCAGGCTATCGTCTGCATATCTCACCGGAGATGGCGAACTATCCTGAGGATGAGAGTGAAGCCGCGACCTTTATCAATAAGGTGATTGAGTTTGAGATTATGCGAGCACCTGAGCAGTATCTGTGGATGCACCGCCGCTTTAAAACCCGCCCTCTGGGCGAAGCCTCGCTTTATATCTAACCCCTTTCGAAGGTTAGTTTCGCTAAGAAACTAACCTTTTCAAGCACCTGTAATCGCAGTGCGTAACGGCTTTTTTCGACCGTCGCTCAACAGGCATTTATTGCGTACCGAAATCAAACTGTCGCCGTTCCACGACACTCGTAAGTATCGGAAATTATTTAAAAAAATGCCTCTTGTCACTCCTGAAATTTAGGCGTACATTAGCGCCGTCTGGCGACAGGAAAGCACAGAATTCAGAGCTGAAGTTAGCGACGTAACGGGATAATTCCGATTTCCCCTTTCGCATGATTTCAACTCTCTATACTCAGTTGGACTCTGTTTTTTTAATGCGTACCGGAAGATACGCGGAGCGATGAAACGTGAAATATTTCTTTATGGGCATTTCGGTTATTGTTTTAGTTTGGGCCGGAACGTTTGCTCTGATGATCTAGTTAAGAAAATGCAGTCAAAAAAACAGGCGCCGTTGGCGCCTGTTTTTTTGGTGTCCGTTACGACTCGGGTTGTTCCACGACGCTCTTAACTGCAAGCAGGCCATCCGCGCGGAACATGCTTTTAATCCCCCGCACAGCCTGACGGATACGGTCGCTGTTTTCGATCAGCGCGAAACGCACATGCGTGTCACCGTAGTCTCCAAAGCCAATGCCTGGAGAAACGCAAACCTTCGCGTCCTGAAGCAGTTTTTTGGCAAATTCCAGAGATCCCATCGCCGCATACGGCTCGGGGATTTTCGCCCAGACGTACATGGAAGCTTTAGGCATTTCAACCATCCAGCCCGCTTCGTGAAGCCCTTTTACCAGCACATCACGGCGGCGCTTGTACTGGGCGGCAATATCAAGCACGCACTGCTGATCCCCTTCCAGCGCCGCGATGGCCGCGACCTGCAATGGCGTAAACGTACCATAGTCATGGTAACTTTTAATACGCGCCAGGGCGCTCACCAGCGTTTTGTTTCCCACCATAAATCCAATTCGCCAGCCCGCCATGTTGTAGCTTTTCGACAGGGTGAAAAACTCAACCGCCACATCACGGGCACCCGGTACCTGCATAATTGACGGCGCTTTCCAGCCATCATAAACGATATCAGCATAGGCGAGATCGTGTACTACCAGCACGTCGTAACGCTTAGCCAGCGCGACCACTTTCTCAAAGAATTCGAGTTCGACGCATTGTGCCGTTGGGTTGGACGGGAAACCGAGGATCATCATTTTCGGCTTCGGATAGCTTTCACGAATCGCCCGTTCCAGCTCGTTGAAGAAGTCGACGCCTTCCACCAGTGGAACAGAACGCACCTGCGCGCCAGCAATCACCGCCCCATAAATATGAATTGGGTAGCTCGGATTCGGCACCAGGACGGTATCGCCGTGATCGAGCGTCGCCAGCATCAGGTGGGCCAGCCCCTCTTTGGAGCCAATGGTCACAATCGCTTCGTTTTCAGGATCGATATCCACCTGATAACGATCCTGATACCAGCGGGAGATCGCCCGACGCAAGCGTGGAATGCCGCGTGAGGTTGAATACCCATGGGTATCGGGACGCTGGGCAACTGTGCAGAGTTTCTCAACGATATGCGGCGGCGTTGGGCCGTCAGGGTTACCCATACTGAAATCGATAATGTCTTCACCGCGCCGACGCGCAGCCATTTTCAGTTCAGCAGTGATATTGAAAACATAAGGGGGGAGACGATCGATACGCGTAAAACGGCGTTCAGGACTGAATTCAGCCATAGATTCCTCAGAGTCACGTTAGCGCCCGGACCGTCCGAGCGACGCTGCCACCCGTGTGGCATGCTTAGAAAATAACCTGAAGAAAAAGACGCTGTCGAGGGGATAACGGCAAAACAATATATTGCGCTAAAACGGGAATGCGATTGCAGTGAAAAGCGGAACTCTTATCGTGATCAGGCAGTTTTAAGCGCTGCGATTTAACACAATATTTTCAGTATCGTTACCTGACGCTTCTCCCCAAACGAAAAAGCAGCGACTTTCAGTCAAAAGCCAGCAATCCCCTTTGAGAATTATGGTTTTTCCCCATTTGATAAATCTGATGGATAGCTGGTCATCTGGCCCTATGTTTTCTATCATAGATTTTTCCCGTTTTCCCAGGCCTGACCGTGCACGAAATCTTCAATATGCTCCTGGCGGTGTTCGACCGCGCGGCATTAATGCTGATCTGTCTCTTTTTCCTTATCCGCATCCGCTTGTTTCGCGAACTGTTGCATAAATCTGCCCACTCGCCAAAAGAGCTGCTGGCCGTTACGTTTATCTTTTCGATGTTTGCCCTGTTCAGCACCTGGTCCGGCGTGCCGGTAGAAGGCTCGCTGGTGAACGTGCGCATCATCGCCGTAATGTCAGGCGGGATCCTCTTTGGTCCCTGGGTCGGGATTATCACAGGCATTATCGCCGGCACCCATCGATACCTGATTGATATTGGCGGCGTGACGGCAGTCCCCTGCTTTATCACCAGCATTATTGCCGGGGTACTCTCCGGCTGGATTAACCGCAAAATCCCGAAAAAACAGCACTGGCGTGCGGGGATTATCGCGGGGATGGTCTGCGAAACGCTGACCATGATCCTGGTCGTCGTCTGGGCACCGACCACTGCGCTGGGGCTGGATATCGTCTCGAAGATCGGTATTCCGATGATCCTCGGAAGCGTCTGTATAGGCTTTATCGTGCTGCTGGTGCAAAGCGTGGAAGGCGAAAAAGAGGCGAGCGCCGCGCGTCAGGCGAAGCTGGCACTGGATATTGCCAACAAAACGCTGCCGCTTTTCCGACACGTTAACACCGAATCTTTACGTCAGGTTTGCGATATCATCCGCCGGGATATTCACGCCGATGCGGTCGCCATTACCAATATTGACCACGTGCTGGCCTATGTTGGCGTCGGTGAGCACAATTATCGCGACAGCGACGATACCATCAGCCCGACCACCAGACAGGCGATTAACTACGGAAAAATCATCATTAAAAACAATGATGAAGCCCACCGGACGCCAGAGATCCACTCAATGCTGGTGATCCCGCTGTGGGAAAAAGGCGTGGTCACGGGGACGCTGAAAATTTACTACTGCCATGCGCACCAAATCACCTCCTCGCTCCAGGAGATGGCGATTGGCCTGTCGCAGATCATCTCCACCCAACTCGAAGTTTCGCGTGCGGAGCAGTTGCGCGAGATGGCAAATAAGGCAGAGCTGCGTGCCCTGCAAAGCAAGATCAATCCCCATTTCCTGTTTAACGCGCTGAACGCTATCTCCTCTTCCATTCGTCTTAATCCGGATACCGCGCGGCAGCTGATTTTTAATCTGTCGCGCTATCTGCGCTACAACATTGAGTTAAAAGACGACGAGCAGATCGACATCAAAAAAGAGCTGTATCAAATCAAGGATTACATCGCGATTGAGCAGGCACGCTTTGGCGATAAGCTGACGGTCATTTACGATATTGATGAAGAGGTCAACTGCGTGATCCCAAGCCTGCTGATCCAGCCGCTGGTGGAAAACGCCATTGTTCACGGCATTCAGCCGTGTAAAGGAAAAGGCGTGGTCACGATTAGCGTGACGGAAAGCGGTAACCGCGTGCGAATCGCCGTGCGCGATACCGGACACGGCATCGATCCGAAAGTGATCGAGCGCGTCGAATCAAACGAAATGCCGGGAAATAAAATCGGGCTGCTGAACGTGCACCACCGGGTCAAGCTGCTGTACGGTGACGGGCTGCACATTCACCGCCTTGAGCCGGGCACCGAGATTGCTTTTTATGTCCCGAACGAACGAACGCCCATTAATGCCCCCATATCCTTGTTGCCGTAGGCCGGAGTAACAGATGAAAGTCATCATCGTAGAAGATGAAATTCTGGCTCAGCAGGAGTTGAGCTGGCTTATCAAAACCCACAGCCAGATGGAGATTGTTGGCTGTTTTGAGGATGGTCTGGACGTGCTGAAATTTTTGCAGCATAACCGGGTCGACGCGATTTTTCTCGATATTAATATTCCGTCTCTGGACGGCGTTCTGCTGGCGCAAAATATCAATCAGTTCGCCCATAAGCCGTTTATTGTGTTTGTCACCGCGTGGAAAGAGCATGCCGTGGAAGCCTTCGAGCTGGAGGCGTTTGACTATATTCTCAAGCCGTATCAGGAGTCGCGTATTATCAGCATGCTGCATAAGCTGGAAGCCGCATGGCAGCAGCAGTCGCTGCCCACCAGTGCCAGTCCGGTAGCGCGGGAAAACGACACCATTAATCTGGTCAAGGACGAACGGATCATCGTCACGCCTGTCGACGATATTTACTATGCTGAGGCGCACGAAAAAATGACGTTTGTCTATACGCGGCGTGAGGCCTACGTAATGGCGATGAACATCACCGAATTTTGCAACAAACTCCCGGCAGCGCACTTCTTCCGCTGCCACCGCTCGTTCTGCGTCAATCTGAACAAGATCCGCGAGATCGAACCCTGGTTTAATAACACCTATATTTTGCGGCTGAAGGATCTGGATTTTCAGGTGCCGGTAAGCCGCAGCAGAGTGAAAGCGTTCCGCCAGCTCATGCACCTGTAGCGCGTTCCCTCTCCCGCAGGAGAGGGAGACGGATGTCAGAGGATCTGGCCAAGTACCTGACGCAGATGCGCCCCGGAGCCAAGCAAGCCCGGATTGTCGTGGACAATCAGGTAAACCGGAATGTCCTGCACGTAACTCTTGAAGCGGCCTTTGTCTTCAAAGCCACCACGGAAACCGGAGGCGGTAAAGAAATCGAGGAAGCGCGGCACGATCCCGCCCGCAATATAGACCCCGCCAAAGGTGCCGAGATTCAGGGCCAGGTTGCCGCCGAAACGCCCCATAATGACGCAGAACAACGACAAAGCACGACGGCAGTCAATACAGCTGTCGGCCAGCGCGCGTTCGGTCACATCTTTAGGCTGCAGATTTTCCGGCAGACGACCGTCTGATTTTACAATCGCCCGATACAGGTTCACCAGACCCGGACCAGAAAGCACGCGCTCGGCCGACACGTGACCAATCTCGGCGCGTAGCTCCTCAAGAATAATGCCCTCTTCTTCGCTGTTCGGCGCAAAATCCACGTGGCCGCCCTCACCCGGCAGGCTGACCCAGCGTTTGTCGACGTGAACCAGGTGCGCCACCCCCAGACCGGTTCCGGCACCGTAAACAGCAATGGGCTTGCCTTCAACCGGGGCCGTACCGCCGAACTGAATCAGATGCTCAGGTTTAAGCATTGGGATAGCCATGGAAACCGCAGTGAAATCGTTGATAATTTCAAGGTGCGAGAAGCCGAGGTTTTTCCGCATTTCGGCAATTGAAAAGGCCCACGTGTGGTTGGTCATCGCCACCCAGTCGCCGGTGATCGGACAGGCGATGGCGATACAACCGTCTTCAACGCTCACTTTATGCTCTTCAAGATAGACGCGAACTACCGCTTCCAGGCTTGGGTAATCCAGCCCTGAATAGGTTTTCGCCTGAGAAATTTCACCGCTGTTTACATCGCACAGGGCAAGGCGCGCGTTGGTGCCGCCTACATCACCTACCAAAGCATACTTTGTCATTCTTCTACTGCTCCGCTAAAGTCAGAATAAATCTTTGGGACACTGTAAATTCAAGGCGTGATAACAACAACGACCAGAAGGTGACTGCCCATGGATTATCGATCTTCGTCACATAATAACTTTACCGTTTCAGCACCTTTTGCACTATTGCCACAATGCTGATTGTGCAAAGTAACGTTAAGCCGTTTTGTACAAGGAAATCATCATGCTCCATCCGCGAGCCAGAACCATGCTGTTATTGGCTGTCCCGGCGCTAATTATTGGCGTAGCGTCGAGCCTGGTGCTCATCGTCGTCATGAAAGTAGCGGCAGTGCTGCAAACGATTTTATGGACCGCGCTGCCGGTTAAACTTGGCATCAGCACTGACTCGCCAGGGTGGATCATGATGATGCTGACCCTGACCGGAATTGCCGTAGGTCTGGTGATCCGCTATAGCCCGGGCCATGCCGGGCCGGACCCGGCACTGGAACCCTTGATTGGTGCGCCAGTATCTCCCTCTGCTCTGCCGGGGCTTGTTATCGCGCTGATTATCGGTCTTGCGGGCGGCGTAAGTCTCGGGCCTGAACATCCCATTATGGCGGTTAATATCGCGCTGGCGGTCTTTCTGGGAGCGCGTCTTTTCCCGCGCGTTGGCGCGCTGGACTGGACGATTCTGGCTTCCGCCGGTACCATCGGGGCACTGTTTGGTACCCCAATAGCGGCTGCGCTCATCTTTTCGCAAACGCTCAGCAGCGACAATGATGTGCCGCTGTGGGATAAACTCTTTGCGCCATTGATGGCCGCCGCAGCAGGGGCCCTCACGACCAGCCTGTTTTTCCATCCTCATTTTTCACTCCCCATCCCCCACTATGGCCAGATGCAACTCACCGATATTGTCAGCGGTGCCGTCGTCGTCGCGATAGCCATTGCGCTGGGAATGATCGCAGTGTGGTGTCTTCCGCGCCTGCATCGTCTGATGCACAGGCTGAAGCATCCGGTGCTGATTCTGGGTATGGGCGGTTTTATTCTGGGCGTTTTAGGCGCTATCGGCGGGACGGTTACGCTGTTTAAGGGTCTGGACGAGATGCAGCAACTGGCCTTCAGCCAGGTCTTTAGCGTCTCCGATTATCTGCTGTTCGCGCTGGTAAAACTGGCGGCGCTGGTGATCGCTGCAGCCTGTGGTTTCCGGGGAGGACGGATCTTCCCGGCGGTATTTGTTGGCGTCGCGCTGGGGCTGATGCTGCATGAGCACGTCGACGCTGTCCCTGCGGCGATTACCGTCTCCTGCTCCATTCTGGGGCTGGTACTGGTGGTAACGCGCGATGCATGGCTGAGTCTGTTTATGGCGGCCGTTGTGGTGCCGGATACCACGCTTCTGCCGCTCCTTTGTATCGTGATGTTGCCCGCCTGGCTCCTGCTGGCGGGCAAACCGATGTTGATGGCATGGCGAAACGACAGGTAATCAGGCGTTATTGCGCGCCTCCAGCGCTTTGGTCAGCGCGCTCAGCAGCGGCGGAATATCGGCTTTCGGCAGCATCACCTCGATCAGCGATAGTCGCTCGTGGTGTGCTACTTTATCCAGCACCTCCGCCAGTGTTTCCGCTTCGCTGACGCGCCAGCATTCTGCCTCTGGCGCCAGGCTCAGCGCCTGCGGGATCTGCGTCCAGTTCCAGAGGGCAATATCGTTATAGCGCTGCTCCGGCCCGTGGATGGCTCTCTCAACCGTGTATCCCTCGTTGTTAAGCACCAGAATAATCGGGCGCTGCTTGTCGCGCAGCATCGATCCCAGCTCCTGAATGGTCAACTGCGCGGCACCGTCACCCGTCAGGACAATCACGCGTCGGTTCGGACACGCTGTTTGCGCGCCAAACGCCGCCGCGAGCGTGTAGCCGATCGATCCCCAAAGCGGCTGGACGATAAAGTTCACGTCTGCCGGTAAACGCAAATCGATAGCGCCGAAAGCAGACGTCCCCTGGTCAGCCAGAATAATGTCTCCGGGGCGAATAAACGTTTGCAGGGTACGCCAGAAGCTCTCCTGAGTCAGCGCCCCTTCGATAGTGGGGAAAGAAGAGCTGCTGTGATCAGATGGCGCTCGCGTATCACGTACATGCGTTTTGCACAGCGCTGTCAGCGTTTCAATGGCCTCCCTCATCGGGATACCCGTAAACCAGACGTCGCCGACGCGGGACGCGTGGGGCTGAACCTCTATCGTCTGATCTGGCGTCAGCTGGTGGGTAAACCCGGCTGTGAGCGTATCGGTAAAGCGCGTGCCAATGCACAGCACCGTATCAGCCCCCTCGATTGCCTCTTTGACCGCCGCGGCGCTCGCCGATCCGCTGTAGGTGCCATAAAAACCGCTCTGTCGTTCGTCAAAAATGCCCTTGCCCATCAGCATGGTGGCGTGTGCCATCGGCACCTCTTTCACCCACGTCTGAAGGGCCGCGCGCAAACCGTGGCGCAGCACCAGGAAGTCCGCTAACAGCGCGGTGCGTTTGCTCGTTGACAAACGCTTTTCGGCAGCCTCACGGAACGCTTGCATGCAGGCTGAATCGGCCGGTGCGGAGTTAAGAGTGAGAGCGCTTACAGGGGGCGTAGCGGCTTTTTTCGCCACATCGGCGGGCAGCATCAGGTAGCCCGGACGGCGCTCCCGCAGCATGGTGGTCAGGACTCTGTCAATTTCATAGCAGGCGTTTTGTTCGGTAAGCACCGCCTGTGCAACGGTGATGGGTTCGCTCATGTGGTAGAAATGGCGGAACTCGCCGTCGCCTAAGGTGTGGTGCAGTAACTCTCCTCGCTGCTGCGCCGCCATACCCGGGGCCCCTACAATATGGAGGACGGGGACATGTTCGGCAAAGCTGCCCGCCACACCGTTCATGGCGCTTAACTCCCCAACGCCGAAAGTCGTCAGGAGTGCGGCAAATCCCTTACAGCGGGCATAGCCGTCTGCGGCGTAAGACGCGTTCAGCTCGTTGGCACAGCCCACCCAGCAGATGTCCGGGCTGTCTATCACATGGTCGAGAAACTGCAGGTTATAGTCGCCCGGCACGCCAAACAGATGATCGGCACCGCAATCTGTTAGTCGGTCCAGCAGGTAATCGGCGACGCAATAGGGGGTACGCATATTATAGGTGTCCTTCTGACGTTGACCTCACTCTGAGTATTAAATAAGCGTGAAGGGTGTCCAGAATTGGCGACAATCAGGGGCTGGAAAGAATGCTTTACGAAAAAAGCTGAGCTATGCTCATTTTCTTCAGGTTAGTGTAAACGCATACACTGATTTTTCTTTCCAGCGCCAGAGGTCTCGCTCATGGGTTATCAACCTGACAAAAATCGTTACCAGACAATGCAATATCGCCGCTGTGGACAAAGCGGCCTCAAGCTTCCCGCCATCTCGCTGGGGCTTTGGCATAATTTTGGCGACGCGACGCTGCTCGAAAACAGCCGTCAACTTTTACAGCGCGCCTTCGATTTGGGTATTACACATTTTGACCTTGCCAATAATTACGGCCCACCTCCTGGTTCAGCCGAACGCAACTTCGGGCGCATCCTGCAGGAGGATTTCCTGCCCTGGCGCGATGAGCTAATCATCTCCACCAAAGCGGGCTACACCATGTGGGACGGGCCTTACGGCGACTGGGGCTCGCGTAAATATCTGATTTCCAGCCTGGACCAGAGCCTCAGGCGTATGGGGCTGGAGTACGTTGATATCTTCTATCACCACCGCCCCGATCCACAAACGCCGCTACGTGAAACGATGAAAGCGCTTGACCATGTGGTGCGCCAGGGCAAAGCGCTGTACATCGGCCTGTCCAACTACCCGGCAGAACTGGCGCGGCAGGCGATTGAAATACTGGAAGATCTGGGCACGCCCTGTCTAATCCACCAGCCGAAGTACTCCATGTTTGAACGTGCACCTGAAGAGGGGTTGCTGGACGTGTTGCAGCAAAATGGGGTGGGATGTATCCCCTTCTCTCCCCTGGCGGGCGGACAGTTGACCGATCGCTATCTGAACGGCATCCCGGCAGATTCTCGCGCAGCAAGCGGCAGTAAGTTCCTTAATCCGGAACAGGTCACCGACAAAAAGCTGGAAAAGGTACGCAAGCTGAATGCGCTGGCGGAAAAACGGGGGCAAAAGCTTTCGCAAATGGCACTGGCCTGGCTCCTGCGCCACGATGCGGTGACATCCGTGCTCATCGGCGCAAGCAAAACCGGACAAATTGAAGATGCTGCAGGCATGCTTGAAAATCGTCATTTCTCCGCAGAAGAGCTGAAGACGATAGAAGCGATCCTGTCCAGTTCAGATTAAAAACACTTTTAGCAAAAAGTGCTCTCGTTCATGATTTAGGAGTTGAGGCGATGAAACGAATGTTTACCAACTCGTAAAATTGCGTTAACAGGTCGCACAGCGGCCCCGATCGTGAAGGAGAAGAGTATGTTCAGGTCACTGATTCTTGCAGCGGTACTACTGGCTTCGGCCCCGCTGGTCGCCAATGCGGGCGAAATCACCCTGTTGCCATCGATTAAATTACAAATTGGCGATCGTGATGACTACGGCAGATACTGGGACGGTGGCTACTGGCGCGACCGTGACTACTGGCACCGACATTATGAGTGGCGTAAAAACCGCTGGTGGAAACACGATAACGGCTATCACCGTGGCTGGGATAAGCGTAAGGCCTACGAGCGCGGCTACCGCGAAGGCTGGAACGATCGTGACGACCGCCGTGGCGGCAGGGGTCACGGAAAAGGCAGAGGCCATGGTCACGGCCATCACCATTAACAGCTAAAAGGAGCCTCACGGCTCCTTTTTCTTTTACAGGCCTGCTGCTGTGCCTATCAGCAACCACATGTTTAACGCCACCACCACGACCACAATGGCCCACCCGGCGCGTTTCACCCACATCGAATTCACCAGATCGCCCATCAGCGATTTGTTGCTGGTGAATATCAGTAGCGGCACCAGCGCCAGCGCAATACCGAAACTCAGCAGCACCTGACTCATCACCAGAATGCGGGTCGGATCCAGCCCCATCAGAATTACAATAAAGGAAGGCAGCATCGTTACCGAACGGCGAACCCACAGTGGAATATGGAAACGTACGAACCCCTGCATCACCACCTGCCCGGCCAGTGTCCCCACAACCGTAGAGGAAAGTCCCGCAGCAACCAGGCTTAAACCAAAAATAGTGGCAGCGGCATGGCTCAGCAACGGCTCCAGCGTCAGGTACGCCTGGTCGAGATCGGCAACCCCGGTATGCCCGTTAAAGTGAAACGCGGCGGCGGCAGTCGCCATCATCGCCAGATTCACAAATCCGGCAATGGTCATCGCAATTGCCACATCCCATTTCGAGGCGGAGTAGCGCTCTTTACTCGTCCCGCCGTGCAGATTTTGGGTTAAAGAAGAGTGCAGATAAATTACGTGCGGCATAATGGTCGCCCCCAGCACCCCGGCGGCCAGAAATACGGCTTCAGAGGTGGGTAACGACGGGATCACCATCCCTTTCGTCAACTGCACCAGATTCGGCTGGGAGAAAATCAGCTCAACAATATAGGCGGCAGCGACGAACAGCAGCAGGCCGCCGATGACTTTCTCCAGCGGTTTTTGTCCCCGCCTCTGGAGCATCAAAATAAGGAACGTGGCGATACCGGTCAGCACGGCGCCCTGTAGCAGGGAGACGCCCAGAATAAGCTTAAAGCCGATCGCCGCCCCGATAAACTCGGCGAGATCGGTGGCCATGGCGATAATTTCCGCCTGGACCCAGTAAAACCATACCGCCGGACGCGGATAGTGATCGCGGATTTGCTCCGCCAGGTTTTTCCCGGTGGCAATACCCAGCTTCGCGGAAAGCATCTGAATCAGCATCGCCATCAGGTTGGCCCACACCACAACCCACAGCAGCTTATAGCCGAAACTGGCCCCGGCCTGAATATTGGTCGCAAAATTACCCGGATCGATGTAGCCAATCGCGGCAATGAATGCAGGTCCCATTAATGCGAACCGCAGCTTGCGTGCCGCCCTGCCGCTGCTACTCTCTACGCGACTATTCGTCATTTCTGCCTCTGGAAATATAGCCTGTGCTATGTTTTATGCTATCAAAATGAGAATGATTATCAAGTTCATTTGTAATGGTTAACATGATTACTCTGATAGCCAGGGACAATAGACAGGCAGGTGGAGCAAGGTCACAGAATGTGAAAATGCGCAGACATTTGTGAAGCGTAGCACACAAACTTAACTTTTCACTCATTTACCTAACATAACAAAAATGTATTGTTGATCACTATTTTTGAGACTCGTCACAGGATGTAACTATAGTGTGGGCTTGATCTCGTTTTCTTTGTGCTTGTTACATAGAATGTGCACGGAAATTAAACCTGCCTCATATTTGGAGCAAATATGGACCGCGTCCTTCATTTTGTCCTGGCACTCGTTGTCGTTACTGCACTCGCATTGCTGGTCAGCACTGACCGCAAAAATATTCGTATTCGCTATGTTGTCCAGCTGCTGGTCATTGAAGTTTTACTTGCGTGGTTCTTCCTGAACTCCAACGTAGGCCTCGGCTTCGTGAAAGGCTTCTCCGAAATGTTCGAAAAACTGCTCGGATTTGCCAACGACGGGACTAACTTTGTCTTTGGCAACATGAACGATCAGGGTTTGGCCTTCTTCTTCCTGAAAGTGCTCTGCCCTATCGTCTTCATCTCTGCCCTGATCGGGATCCTCCAGCACATTCGTGTTCTGCCGGTGGTTATCCGTGCAATCGGCTTCCTGTTATCGAAAGTTAATGGCATGGGCAAGCTGGAATCCTTTAACGCAGTCAGCTCGCTGATCCTGGGTCAGTCTGAGAACTTCATTGCGTATAAAGATATCCTCGGCAAGATGTCCCGTAACCGCATGTACACCATGGCGGCGACAGCAATGTCTACCGTTTCCATGTCTATCGTGGGCGCGTATATGACTATGCTGGAACCTAAATACGTGGTTGCAGCGCTGGTTCTGAATATGTTCAGCACCTTTATCGTTCTTTCGCTGATTAACCCGTACCGCGTGGATGCCAGCGAAGAGAACATTCAGATGTCAAACCTGCACGAGGGACAGAGCTTCTTCGAAATGCTGGGTGAATACATTCTGGCGGGTTTCAAGGTTGCGATTATCGTTGCCGCGATGCTGATTGGCTTTATCGCACTGATCGCTGCGCTGAACGCCCTGTTTGCGGCCGTACTTGGTATTTCGTTCCAGGGTATTCTGGGCTATATCTTCTACCCGGTCGCCTGGGTAATGGGTGTGCCCGCTCACGAAGCGTTGCAGGTGGGCAGTATCATGGCAACGAAACTGGTATCCAATGAATTCGTGGCGATGATGGATCTTCAGAAGATTGCCAGCACGCTCTCCCCGCGTGCGGAAGGGATCCTGTCCGTCTTCCTGGTCTCCTTCGCGAACTTCTCTTCCATCGGTATTATCGCTGGTGCGATTAAAGGCCTGAACGAAGAGCAAGGTAACGTCGTTTCTCGCTTTGGCCTGAAGCTGGTTTACGGTTCAACGCTGGTGAGCGTCCTGTCTGCCTCTATCGCAGCATTGGTGCTGTAATCCATACCGCTCAATGAAAACCGGGAGCCATCGCTCCCGGTTTTTTTATGTCTCCAGCGCCGTCAGGGGCAGTGGTTTACCAATCAAATAGCCCTGCAAATAATCAACGCCGTATCGCAGCAACATCTCGCGTTGTTCAGCCGATTCCACATATTCAGCCACCACACAAAGCGATTTCGTTTTTGCCATGTTGCAAATGGACTGCACGATCATCGCATCCATGCTGTCGGTGCAGATATCTTTCACGAAGCAGCCATCGATCTTAATGATATCGGCCTCCAGTCGCTTCAGGCGCTCAAAGTTGGCATAGCCGGTACCAAAGTCATCGATAGCAATGCGGAAGCCATAATCCCGCAGCTGCTGGATATTGTTGATGCTGCTTCCCGAGTCAGAGAAAGCCTGTTCCTCGGTGATCTCAATGACGATATCTTGCGGTGCAACGGCGTAGCGTTCAAAAAGCGCGATGATCTCAGCTGCAATCTCGTTCTGCATCAGCGTCAGCGGCATCAGATTAACGGAGAACCGCGTTCCGGCCCGTCCGGATGGATGACTGCGCATCCACATCAGCAATTTTTCCACCACGTTCAGGTCGAATCGGTGGCTCAGGTTGAACTGAGCAATCAGCGGAATAAAGCGGTCAGGGGTGATGATCTCACCATCACTTTCAAGACGCGAAAGGATTTCAAAGTACCCTTCTCCGCGCGCGTTGTGAATTGGCTGCGCGTAAAGATGGAGACCACCGATATCAAGGGCGCGTTTTATACGGGCCAGCATTAGCACCCTGTCCGTCGTATGACCAGAAACATCATCCAGACTGTTGGTTAACGCAAGGACGTTATGCCCGGAACAGGACTGCTCGGACAGCCAGCTCAACTGACCCAGCGTGTGATGCACGCTTTCTCCATTTGGCACTTCCCCCCAGGAGGCACCAAACTCAATGTCGAGCTCAGTCTTGTTCCAGATAATTTTACGGCTGTTCAGATGGTCAACCATAAATTGCAGACGTTCAGCCGTGCCCGGTCCCAGCAAGACCAACATCAGTTCACTGCCTGGTAACTGGAAGAGCTTCTCGTCTTTTTGCAATAACGGCTGCAGCGACGCGGTGATCATCTTTTTACAGTGCACGCGCATGAGGATGCCGTAGTGACGGCTCAGGAATTCC
Source organism: Enterobacter sp. CM29 (assembly GCF_013179605.1). Lineage (NCBI taxonomy): Bacteria > Pseudomonadati > Pseudomonadota > Gammaproteobacteria > Enterobacterales > Enterobacteriaceae > Enterobacter > Enterobacter sp. CM29. The sequence goes on from NZ_JABMCU010000016.1 coordinate 22,095, forward strand.
AGATTATCCAGACGCAAGCAGCAGACTTTGGCCTCAGGATGATGCTGTAGAAAAACTTCCAGCGCACGAATGTTAGGCAGACCGGTGAGCGGATCGGTAAGCGCCCTCTCCTGCCACCCCTGTTTAAGCCATTCACTTTTCTGATAGATCTGCGACATGTAAAGGAGGCAGATAGCGAAAGAGATGAGTACCGACAGAATAAAGGAGAGCGAGTGGCCCGATTCAACGCCATTGAGAAAATTATAATTATAGGTCAACAACATGAGCGCTGAGGCTGCCCAGAATAAAGAGATGAGCGCATAGCTCAAACGACCAATACCCAGGGTAAAAAGAATGAAAACGGTCGGCATCAAATAACCCGCAATAAACTGCGACTCAAAAGGCGCGCATAAAATAGCGATCATTGAGACCAACAGCATCAGCCACACAACGATAAATAACGCTTTTTTGTTGCAAAAGAGGGGCTTCACGCTTCGCCGCCAGAATGTTCGGGCATAGCGAGGATTAATAATCATTCTTAATGGATAATAGAACATCATGGTGAAAATCAGGGCGGCGCAAATCAGACTCTGAATATCGATAACGTTATAAATTGCAGAGCCTTCGCCGAAATAGGAGGAGATTGTTACCGGGAAATCAAATAAATACCCCGCCAGATACATCGATAATTTGATGCCCACAGGCACCATAAATCCGAGCCATAAAATACGTATACCAATGTACTTATTCGGCATGCTGTGGCGCCAGCGCTTGCCCAGCATCAAACGGATAACGCCACAGGCGGCGAAGACGGAAAACGTCTGACAACATAATAAAACGATAGATTGTAGCGGGGCTAAATCAAAGTAATAAGCATTAGTAACACTAAAACTTAGCAACAAAGGAATGATTGCCCGTCGTCCAAATAACAACACGATGGCGAGCATGGCGCTTAAGGGCAGCCACGCTAAATAAACATCATTTTCGTTAACGATAGCGCGCGGAGAGATATAACGGGAAAAGGGGATCGCAATCAGGCTTAGCGCCAGGGCAATCATAAATATTTTTACATTATTGTAAATTTTTCTATTCATTAATCCGGGTAATCTATTTAACCATCGTCTTATTGACCGGATCGATAATAGGTTTATTAATTGGACGAATCAAGTTTAGGTCTATTTATGGACTTATTTATTGATTTGGATTGAGGTGAGGTATAGAAAATGACGTTAATTGCAACAAAAACAGTCTAAATATTTTACAAGATATAAAAAACCCCCGTCTGACGACGAGGGTTTAAATTTTGGTGGAGCTAAGCGGGATCGAACCGCTGACCTCTTGCATGCCATGCAAGCGCTCTCCCAGCTGAGCTATAGCCCCACATGTTACTTTACCTACCGTACTCTGTTGGGTTCAGAGTTTGGTGGAGCTAAGCGGGATCGAACCGCTGACCTCCTGCATGCCATGCAGGCGCTCTCCCAGCTGAGCTATAGCCCCATCGTAAAGCTGTCATGTTGACGGGCGGCATAATATGAATTCCGCCGCACAGTGTCAACGGCAAATTCAACCTCAGCCTTTCAACCGCCGAAAAATCATGCAAATGAATCACTTTGCGAGTCTGCTCGCAGCCAGGAGTTAAGCTTGTCACGTTTTCACGTAAAACGGTGCTATAAAATGAACCACTAATTAACCCCACAGATATTCAGGAAATTGTATGATCAAGGAACGAATGACGCCAGAAGAGTTAGCCCTGCTGACTGGCTATAGCCGACAGACCATCAATAAATGGGTACGCAAAGAGGGTTGGATTACATCGCCAAAGCCAGGCGTTCAGGGCGGCAAGGCGCGTCTGGTACACGTCAATGAAAAAGTGCGCGACTTTATTCGCAGCGCACGCAGGGTAACAGAGTCGCCGGAAATGCCAGAAAAGGCGTACCACGAAGGCTCGCTTCACGCCCTGCTCCTGACGCTGGCGAATGAAATGACGCCGGATGAGCAAAAGCAGATGACATCTCTGTTACTGCGGGAAGGGATTACCGGATTGTTACAACGCTTAGGGATTCGCGACCAACGCTAATATGAAAAGATTACGCAGCAAAATGACCACGGAAGAGCTGGCGGACAGTCTGGGCGTCGCCCGACAAACCGTTAATCGCTGGATACGACAGAAAGGATGGAAAACGGAGGGTATCAACGGTGTAAAAGGCGGAAGAGCGAGGGTGATATGTATTGATGCGCACGTTAAGGAGCACATCATTAGCCTTCCCGCCATTCGTAACAGTCGGGCTGTTTACCATGTGGCAGAAAGCCCTTCACTCTATGGCGTGGCGACCTCATCCAGCCTGCTTCCACAAATTATCGACTCGCTGGAAAACATGACAACTGTCGAACAGGAACGTTTGCACAAGCTGCTCGCTCGCGAAGGTTTGCAGGGTTTTCTCACGCGTCTTGGTATTGCTGAATAACAGACATAAAAAACGGCAGGTTACCCTGCCGTTATTTGTATTTCACGAGCATTACTGCTGGCTTTCGCGCTCAGCAATAAAGCCCAGCGCCTTGTTGATACGCGCAACGCTACGTGATTTGCCAATGGCATGAACGGTCACGTCCAGCGCCGGAGACTGGCCTGCCCCCGTCACCGCAACGCGCAGCGGCATACCGACTTTACCCATGCCAATTTCCAAGTCATCAGCGGTTGCCTGAATCGCGTGGTGAACATTTTCTGCAGTCCATTCGGTAATGGCTTCGAGTTTATCTCGCACCACTTCCAGCGGCTGACGCGCAACCGGACGCAGGTGTTTCTTGGCCGCATCGGCGTCGAACGCGTCAAACTCTTCATAAAAGTAGCGGCAGCTCTCGGCGATCTCTTTCAGCGTTTTGCAACGCTCGCCAAGCAGCTTCACCAGATCCGCCAGTTCAGGGCCCGTACGGGTATCGATGTTTGCCTGCTCAATGTGCCATTGCAGATAAGTCGCCACATACTCTGGCTGCATGGTATTGATGTAGTGATGGTTCAGCCACAGCAGTTTGTCAGTGTTGAACGCGCTGGCTGATTTGCTTACCGAGTTCAGAGAGAAAAGCTCGATCATCTCTTCGCGGCTGAAGATCTCCTGGTCACCATGAGCCCAGCCCAGACGCACCAGATAGTTCAGTAGCGCTTCCGGCAGATAGCCGTCATCACGGTACTGCATCACGCTCACCGCGCCATGACGTTTGGACAGCTTTTTACCGTCGTCACCGTTGATCATCGATACGTGCGCATACACCGGTACAGGCGCGTTCAGCGCTTTCAGAATGTTGATCTGACGCGGGGTGTTATTGATATGGTCTTCACCACGGATCACGTGAGTGATTTCCATATCCCAGTCGTCCACAACCACGCAGAAGTTATAGGTTGGCGAGCCGTCAGTACGACGAATGATGAGGTCATCCAGCTCCTGGTTGCTGAATTCGATCGGGCCACGGATCTGGTCATCAAAGATAACAGAGCCATCCTGCGGGTTAGCAAAACGCACTACGCAAGGCTCATCAGCAGCATGCTCGCTGTGGTCATGACGGCAACGACCGTCATAACGCGGTTTTTCGCCTTTTGCCATTTGCTCTTCGCGCAGCGCATCCAGACGCTCCCTTGAGCAGTAGCACTTATAGGCCGTGCCTGCGACCAGCATCTCGTCAATTACGGCGTTATAGCGGTCAAAACGTTTGGTCTGGAAGTATGGGCCTTCGTCCCACTCCAGATTCAGCCAGTTCATCCCATCCATAATGGCTTCAATTGCTTCCGGCGTTGAGCGCTCCAGGTCGGTGTCTTCAATACGCAGCACAAACTCACCTTTGTTGTGGCGTGCGAAAAGCCAGGAGTAGAGAGCAGTACGTGCACCACCGACATGCAGATAGCCTGTCGGGCTCGGCGCGAAGCGAGTTTTGATTTTCATGAAATGGCCTTACGTTATAAAGATGCCGGTAATCGGCAAATCCTGGGAAGAAAACAATGGGCAATATTCTATCACTGTGGGCCGATTCCTCAATGTCGATCACTTTATCCGGTTCGAGATTGCTGTTTTTGTTTAGAAATCATGCACCACAGTCCGTTTTGCGATCGTTTTGACTAATTTTACGACGAACGAATAAAAACTTTAGAAAATGCGTTGACTCATTTTCAACTCTCCCTATAATGCGACTCCACACAGCGGGGGTGATTAGCTCAGTTGGTAGAGCATCTCCTTTACACGGAGGGGGTCGGCGGTTCGAGCCCGTCATCACCCACCATCTACTTCGGTAGACTCGCAGTGTAGATAAGAATTGAGATTGGGCGATTAGCTCAGTTGGTAGAGCATCTCCTTTACACGGAGGGGGTCGGCGGTTCGAGCCCGTCATCGCCCACCATTCTCACCTTATCGTAGCAGTTCCGAAATGGGCGATTAGCTCAGTTGGTAGAGCATCTCCTTTACACGGAGGGGGTCGGCGGTTCGAGCCCGTCATCGCCCACCATTTCGGGTCGTTAGCTCAGTTGGTAGAGCAGTTGACTTTTAATCAATTGGTCGCAGGTTCGAATCCTGCACGACCCACCAATGTAAAAAAGCGCCCTAAAGGCGCTTTTTTGCTATCTGCGATATAGCACATCCCCATTGCAGCCAAACCGCTTGTTTTACTCAAGCTCACGCCTTCTTTGCCGATACCTCTATTTTATGGCGAAAAGGATCTCAATATGACAACTCTTAAGCCCGTTTCTCTGTCGGCGATGGAAATCGGCAGCGTAGATAACAGCTCCGGCGGAAACGACATTGCTTCACAGATCACCCGTCTGACCAAACAGATAACGAAAGTCACTCAGCAACTCAAAGAAGTCGCCATGGGTGATGCCACAGCGGAAGAAAAGCAAAAGCAGCAAGAATTGCTCGAATCTCAGCTGGCTATGTTGCAGGCACAGCTGGCGCAATTGCAGCGTCAGCAGGCAGAAGAGGCGATGCCAAAACAGGAAAGCGGTCAGGCCGTGGCGGAAGGCGTCAATAAACCCTCCGCAGAACATCAGATTGATATCTATATCTGATCATTGGTTTCGTTAAAAAGTGGATCGCGCGTGCGGGCCTCCATCAGACGCCTGGCCTGCATACGCACCACATCCCAGCAGGCATGAGCCGCTCCGGAAAGAGACCTGTTTTTACGGCGTACCAGCATCAGCTGGCGTTCAATACAGGGCAGGAAACGCTTCACCGTTAAACGACTTCCCTGCGGCAGTGGCAGCGCCAGCGCAGGCAGAACGCTGATCCCAATCCCCGCTTCGACCATGGGGAAGAGCGTGGCAGGATGCCCAATCTCCTGCACAATGGTTGCCTTTACGCCCTGTGCGGCCAGTGCGGCATCTATCAGCGGGCGGCTACCTGATGCATAATCCTGTAACACCAGGTTTGCCCCCTGTAAGGCTTGCCAGGCCACCTGCGACAGCGATGCCAGAGGATCATCATCGCGGCAGAGCAATAAAAAGGGTTCCGAGAGTACCACTTCACATTCCAGGTCGCTTACCGCTCCGGGATCGATAACAATCCCGAAATCCACATCCCCCTGACGAATACTCTCCAGTACCCACTGCTGCGGCCTGTCGTGCAAAACAAAATCGATATCCGGATAGCGGTGATTACTTTCAGCGATGCACTGGGGAATAAGATGCGCCGAAATCGTCTGGCTCGCCGCCACTCTCACGGTACCGGAAAGCTGTTGTCCAAGCCGTCCGACGTCTCTCAGCGTACTGTTCAGTTCATCAAGCAGCCTTTCCAGACGCGTTGCCAGCTGATGTCCCGCTTCGGTGAGCACCACTTCGCGCGTCGTGCGGTCGAGCAGTTTCACGCCGGTTTGAGTTTCCAGCTCTTTCACGCTATGGCTCACCGCCGACTGGCTGAGGCCAATCATCTCCCCTGCCCGACTGAAGCTGTGGGCCTGCGCGACGGTGACGAAAACACGAAGCTGACGTAGTGAATAATTCATCTGTTTAATTCATGAATGGATGCAATAAATCAATTTTATTTCTCAAAGGGAAGAAAGCACAATAGCGGCATCTGTTTTCAGGAGTGATTATGAAACTTTTTCGTATCCTTGATCCGTTTACGCTGACCCTGATTGGTGTCGTCTTGCTGGCCTCGTTCTTCCCGGCGCGGGGCGGTTTCGTTCCGGTCATTGAAGGGCTGACCACGGCAGCCATTGCCCTGTTGTTCTTTATGCATGGCGCCAAACTCTCCCGGGAAGCCATTATTGCAGGCGGTAGCCACTGGCGACTGCACCTCTGGGTAATGTGCAGCACCTTTATCCTCTTCCCTGTTCTGGGCGTGCTGTTTGCCTGGTGGGCGCCGGTGAATGTCGATCCGGCACTCTATACCGGTTTCCTTTATCTGTGCATTTTGCCGGCCACCGTGCAGTCTGCTATTGCCTTTACCTCGCTGGCGGGCGGCAACGTCGCGGCGGCGGTATGTTCTGCTTCGGCTTCCAGCCTGCTCGGGATCTTTGTTTCACCGCTGCTGGTCGGTCTGCTGATGAACATGCATGGTGCAGAAGGTAATCTGGAGCAGGTGGGTAAAATTTGTCTGCAACTGCTACTGCCGTTTGTGCTCGGACACTTATCCCGCCCCTGGATTGGGGCGTTTGTGGCGAAACACAAAAAATGGATCGGGAAAACGGACCAAAGCTCCATTCTGCTGGTGGTTTACACGGCCTTCAGCGAAGCCGTGGTGAACGGCATCTGGCACAGAGTGGGCGCAGGATCGCTGCTGTTTATTGTGGTGGTAAGCATTGTTCTGCTGACCATTGTGATCGCGGTTAACGTCTTTGTGGCCCGCAAATGCGGCTTCAATAAGGCCGATGAAATCACCATCGTATTCTGTGGATCGAAAAAGAGCCTGGCCAACGGGATCCCGATGGCCAATATTCTGTTCCCGACGTCGGTCATTGGGATGATGGTACTACCGCTGATGATTTTCCATCAGATCCAGCTGATGGTGTGTGCGGTACTGGCGCGGCGTTACAAGGCACAGACTGAAAAGCTGGCGCAGGAAGAGACCCGCGCCGCGAAAGTTTAAGGACGTTTCAGGGGCTGCACCAGCTGGGTCAGCCCCTCTGTTTTGATCAGTAATGTGATAGCCATCAGCTCGCCAAGACGCCCGGCAGGAAACTCATCCTTACGGGCAAACCACAGCAGATATTCTTCCGGTAAATCAATCAGCCTGCGGCCCTTATATTTACCGAACGGCATCTCCGTATTGGCGATCTCAACGAGCTGCTCTTTTTCCACATCACTCTCCTAAAAGGCGCATCATTTCCGCTTCATCGATCACCTCGATGCCGAGCTCCTGCGCTTTTGCCAGCTTCGAACCGGCCGCTTCCCCGGCGATCACCAGGTCGGTTTTCTTTGACACGCTTCCCGCCACTTTTGCCCCAAGCGCCACCAGGCGCGCTTTCGCGTCATCACGCGAGAGCTGGCTCAGACTGCCGGTCAGCACCACCGTTTTACCGGCAAACGGGCTGTCGATCTCTTCTGCATTAACCACTACCGGTGCGGGCCAGTGAATGCCCTGTTCCAGTAATTTACCGATCACTTCACGGTTGCTCTCTTCGGCGAAGAAGTTGAAGACGTGGGTAGCGACCACTATACCAACGTCAGGGACTTTCTGTAGTTCGTCGATGGTGGCTTTCTCAAGAGCCTCCAGCGTGCCGAAATACGCCGCCAGCCCTGCCGCCGTCGCCTCTCCGACTTCACGAATGCCGAGCGCGTAAAGGAAACGGGCAAAGGTAGTATTTTTGGCCGCCTCGAGCGCATTGACCACGTTCTGGGCAGATTTCGGCCCCATACGATCAAGACCGGTCAGCTTACCTGCCGTCAGGGTAAAGAGGTCCGCTGGCGTATGCACATACTCTTTCTCAACTAACTGGTCGATGATCTTGTCACCCATTCCGTCGACGTCCATCGCCCGGCGGGAGACAAAGTGCTTCAGGGACTCTTTACGCTGCGCGCCGCAGATTAACCCGCCCGTACAGCGCGTTACCGCTTCACCTTCCACGCGCTCAACGTCCGAACCACATACCGGACAATGGGCAGGAAACTCGATGGCACGGGTATCGGCAGGACGTTCTGATTCCACTACGTTAACCACCTGCGGGATCACATCGCCCGCGCGGCGAATCACCACTTTGTCACCAATTCGCAGCCCCAGACGGGCAATTTCATCGGCGTTATGCAGCGTAGCGTTACTGACCAGCACGCCAGCCACCTGCACAGGCTCCAGACGCGCCACAGGCGTAATCGCACCCGTACGTCCTACCTGAAATTCCACGTCGCGAACGAAGGTCATCTGCTCCTGCGCCGGGAACTTAAAGGCCACTGCCCAGCGTGGCGCCCGGGCAACAAAACCCAACTGTTCCTGCAATGCCAGGGAGTTAACCTTGATCACTACGCCATCAATATCAAACCCAAGCGTGGGACGATCTTCTTCAACCTTGTGATAGAACGCCAGCACCGCCTCTGGAGAGTCGCAAAGCTGCACGCGGTTGCTTACCGGCAAACCCCACTCTTTGAACTGCATTAAACGACCCAGGTGGGTATCCGGCAGGTCACCGCCTTCCAGGATCCCGACGCCGTAGCAGAAGAAAGTAAGCGGTCGCTTCGCGGTGATACGCGGATCGAGCTGGCGCAGCGAACCTGCCGCCGCGTTACGCGGGTTTGCAAACACTTTACCCCCGGTACGACGCGCTTCTTCATTGATCTTCTCAAAGCCCGCCTGCGGAAGGAAAACTTCCCCGCGCACTTCCAGCCGCGCAGGAATATTATCGCCACGCAGCTTCAGCGGGATCGCACGAATGGTGCGCACATTGGTGGTGATGTCTTCCCCGGTAGTGCCGTCACCGCGCGTTGCGGCACGTACCATCACGCCGTTCTCATAAAGAATGCTGACGGCCAGACCATCCAGTTTTAGCTCGCAGCACCAGCTCAGATTGTCGACGCTCTTCAGGCGATCCTGCACGCGCTTGTTGAAAGCCAGAAAACTCTCTTCATCAAACACGTTATCCAGCGACAGCATCGGCACTTCGTGGCGCACCTGGCTGAAAGCACCCAGCGGTTCCGCGCCGACGCGCTGCGTTGGGGAATCAGGCGTAATCAGTTCGGGGTGCTGCGCTTCCAGCTCGCGCAGTTCACGCATCAGGCGGTCATATTCCGCATCCGGCACTTCCGGTGCGTCCATAACATGATAGAGATATTCATGATGGCGAAGCGTGGTTCGCAGTTCAGTAAGTTGTTGTTCGATTGAGTCCATATCGCACCATCAATGAGAAAAACCCCCGACAGGCGGGGGTTGAGGAGGAGTTGAAGTAAACGCGACGATTACGCGTTAGCTTCCTTAACTTCGCGGATGCGGTCCTGATATTCGCGCAGTTTCTGCGGCGTCATCATACGACGCTGATCGTCGAGCACAACACCGCCCACTTCGTCGGCGATGTGCTGAGCGGACTGTAGCATCAGCTTAAAGTTTTGCAGCTCGTCACCGTAGGACGGCACCTGCATAAAGATCGTAACCCCAGGCGTGACGAAATCACCGGTCATTTCCGGGTCAAACGTGCCTGGATTGACCATATTGGCCAGGCTGAACAGCGCCGGACCGCTGCCGTCAGGACTAAGGTGGCGATGGAAAATATTCATGTCGCCGAACTTAAAGCCTGCCTGTTGGATGCTGTTGAGCAGCACGTCACCGTTCAGATGGGTGCCATGATGAGCAGCCACATTCATGATGATTACCGCTTCTTTACGCTGCGGCTTTTCAACAACCGGTTCTGGCTCAACAACAGGCTCAGGCTCAACGCGCGGAGCGGGCTGTGGCGCAGGCGGTGCAGATTCAGGCTGCGGTTGTTCTACCGGCTGCGGCTGTTGCACTGGCTGTGGCTGATGCACTGGCTGTGGCTGATGCACTGGCTGTGGCTGATGCACTGGCTGTGCAGGCTGTTGCACAGGTTGCTGCTGTACAGGCTGTGGCGCAACGGGCTGCTGTTGCACAGGCTGCTGCGACGGATGACGAACAGGTTCTTCCACTGGCGGCGGCGCTGGCTGGCGCGGCTGGGCAGAGGCATACGGTGGTTGATACTGGTGCTGCGGAGCGCGGGGAGCTTCATGCTCTCCATGCGCTGCGCCGGGCGCAGTATTGACCCGATGAACACGAACTTCACCCACGCCGTCGTCGTCAAGACCGTCGATGTCGTCTTCAACGTCATCGTCTTCGCGACTGGACTTCATGCGCTTCAGTGGACGATCGCGAAACATAGAGGAACGCTCTTTACGGCTGGTCCAGAAACCATGTACCAGTAAAGCGATTATGGCGATCGCGCCAACAATGATTAATATCAGACGCAAATCCTGCATCATTATATTCTCTGTTGTTCTAACACCTTGCCACCACGGCAAACATTTACTCACTAAGAGTATTTGCCGTTTACGTCAAGTGCAAGTGTATGCAGAGCATTCACAGCATAAAGATGAACTAAATCGTGCTTTTTGCTGGTTTTTCGAACATTTCCGAACTGGTCATTGGCCCGTAACTGGATAATATAGGCGGGCAATTCCACTGGTTGTGTAAAAAGGAGTACAGCCTGGTATGGTTTCAACATCTTCTTCTGCCCCACGTAGCGGGGTCTGGTACTTTTCTCAGGGCTGGAAACTGGTCTCCCTGCCGGGCATTCGACGCTTCGTTGTTTTGCCGTTACTGATCAACATTATTCTGATGGGGGGCGCGTTCTGGTGGCTGTTCACCAGACTGGAAAGCTGGATCCCTTCCCTGATGAGCTATGTGCCGGACTGGTTACAGTGGTTGGACTACCTGCTCTGGCCGATTGCGGTTATCTCCGTGCTGCTGGTTTTCGGCTATTTCTTTTCGACGATAGCTAACTGGATAGCCGCGCCGTTCAACGGTCTGCTGGCCGAACAGCTGGAAGCGCGCCTGACCGGTGCGGCGCCGCCTGACACGGGCGTACTGGGGATCGTGAAAGATGTCCCCCGCATCATGAAGCGCGAATGGCAGAAGTTTGCGTGGTACCTGCCGCGGGCGATTGTGCTGCTCATCCTTTATTTTGTACCCGGGATCGGCCAGACGGTCGCACCCGTGCTGTGGTTCCTGTTCAGCGCCTGGATGCTTGCTATCCAGTACTGTGATTATCCGTTCGATAACCACAAAGTGCCGTTTAAAGAGATGCGCACTGCCCTGCGCACTCAGAAGGTTGCCAATATGCAGTTTGGTGCCCTTACCAGCCTGTTCACCATGATCCCTTTCCTGAATCTGTTCATCATGCCCGTTGCCGTTTGCGGCGCGACGGCGATGTGGGTGGACTGCTACCGTGCTAAGCACGCGTTATGGAAGTAATGCAAAAATGTGTAAAAGAGGGATGGCTTATGCCGCCCCTTATTCCATACTGATCCCCATTATTTCCTTGCAGCATATAGATATGCGATTTCCTTACTTCCCCATACTTGTTCAACAGGTATGCTGGGTCGGTATCCCAATTTCATACAGTTAAGGACAGGCCATGAGTAAGATTTATGAAGACAACTCGCTGACTATCGGTCATACGCCCCTGGTTCGACTGAACCGTATCGGTAATGGACGCATTCTGGCGAAGGTCGAATCTCGTAACCCAAGCTTCAGCGTTAAATGCCGTATCGGTGCGAATATGATTTGGGATGCTGAAAAGCGTGGCGTGCTGAAACCTGGCGTTGAGCTGGTTGAACCCACCAGCGGCAATACCGGTATCGCCCTGGCCTATGTTGCGGCGGCGCGCGGCTATAAGCTGACGCTGACTATGCCTGAAACCATGAGTATTGAGCGCCGTAAGCTGCTGAAAGCGTTGGGTGCGAATCTGGTCCTCACGGAAGGCGCGAAAGGCATGAAGGGCGCGATTCAGAAGGCCGAAGAAATCGTCGCCAGCGATCCTGCAAAGTATCTGCTGCTCCAGCAGTTCAGCAACCCGTCCAACCCGGAAATTCATGAGAAAACCACCGGCCCGGAAATCTGGGAAGATACCGACGGTCAGGTTGATGTGTTTATCTCCGGCGTAGGCACCGGCGGTACGCTGACCGGGGTGTCTCGCTATATTAAAGGCACGAAAGGTAAAAAAGATCTGATTACCGTTGCCGTTGAGCCAACCGACTCTCCGGTTATCGCTCAGGCGCTGGCAGGCGAAGAGATCAAACCAGGTCCGCACAAAATCCAGGGTATCGGCGCTGGCTTTATTCCAGGCAACCTCGATCTGAAGCTGATCGATAAAGTGGTCGCAATCACCAATGAAGAAGCCATCTCCACGGCGCGTCGCCTGATGGACGAGGAAGGCATTCTGGCGGGTATCTCTTCCGGTGCGGCGGTTGCTGCAGCTCTCAAACTGCTGGAAGACGAAACCTTTACCAACAAGAATATTGTGGTTATCCTACCGTCTTCGGGTGAGCGTTACTTAAGCACAGCACTGTTTGCCGATCTGTTCACAGAGAAAGAACTGCAACAGTGATGCCAGCATGTTAAAAACGCGTAAAAAAGCACCTTTTCAGGTGCTTTTTTGTGGCCTGCTTCAAAGTTTTACCCCTCCTGGCATTGCTTCACCCCGTTGGGTCTGGTATTTAAACCAGCAATTATTTTGATGCGCGAAATTAATCGGTGAACGAAATAGCGCTGCTGAATCGATTTTATGATTTGGTTCAAGTCTTGCTTTCACTGCATAATGTTTAATGACGATTGAAACGTCAGCGCTAACTATACAGGCTAAAGTTAAGTCGCCAGGCTAGACTTTAGTTCCACAACACTAAACCTATAAGTTGGGGAAATACAATGTTCCAGCAAGAAGTTACCATTACCGCTCCGAACGGTCTGCACACCCGCCCTGCTGCTCAGTTTGTTAAAGAAGCGAAAGGCTTCACTTCTGAAATCACTGTGACTTCCAACGGCAAAAGCGCTAGCGCAAAAAGCCTGTTCAAGCTGCAAACTCTGGGTCTGACTCAGGGTACCGTTGTTACCATCTCCGCTGAAGGTGAAGACGAGCAGAAAGCAGTTGAGCATCTGGTTAAGCTGATGGCTGAACTCGAGTAAGTTTACCGGGT
>NZ_JABMCU010000160.1:0-10343 GCF_013179605.1 Enterobacter sp. CM29
CATATCCGGGTTGTTCTGCCAGGCCGGCGGTACAAGCAGACGCATGGCGCGCACGATATCCATCCCGCCCGCCAGCAGCAGTTCCAGCATGTTATCCATTGAGCTGGAGTCCGAGCCGGTTTCGTTCACGAACGGCGCGGCATCGTGCAGGTCCGGGATCAGCGGGGTCTGGAACTTATAGGTACGGGCGCGGGCCCACTGGCGGTTACCGGTGATGGTGTTGATCTCACCGTTGTGCGCCAGGTAGCGGAACGGCTGAGCCAGCGGCCAGCGTGGAACGGTGTTGGTGGAGAAGCGCTGGTGGAACAGGCAAATGGCCGATTCCAGACGCAGATCCGCCAGGTCCAGGTAGAAGCGCGGCAGGTCAGCCGGCATGCACAGACCTTTATAGATGTTCACCAGGTTAGAGAGGCTACAGACGTAGAACTCTTTATCGTCCTGAAGACGTTTTTCAATGCGGCGGCGGGCAATAAACAGACGGCGTTCCATATCACGCGGACGCCAGCCCGCAGGCGCGTTGACGAAAATCTGTTCAATACGAGGCAGCGAGGAGAGGGCGATTTCACCGAGCACCCCTTCGTTGGTTGGCACATCGCGCCAGCCGACAATCGACAGGGTTTCACGCTGAAGTTCTTCTTCAACGATGCGGCGTGACGCGGCAGCTTTTTCAGGATCCTGATTCAGGAACAGCATACCGACAGCGTAGTTTTTAGCTAAACGCCAGCCGCGCTCTTCCGCCACGATGCGGAAGAAACGATCCGGTTTTTGCAGCAGCAGACCGCAACCGTCGCCGGTTTTACCATCGGCAAGGATGGCGCCACGGTGCTGCATACGGGCCAGTGCGTGAATAGCAGTACGCACTACCTTGTGGCTAGGTTCGCCTTCTATGTGGGCGATCAGGCCGAAACCACAGTTATCCTTCTCAAGGGATTTATCGTACAACATATCAGTGAACCTCCCCAGGCTCGTCGGGCTTCCCACTGAACTTTACCGTGGCGCACAGGCGCAGAAAGAGCATGGCGACGGGGTTAGCGTTTCATACGCGGACCTCGCATTCGCCCTCTTTTTCATCCTTTCGCGCAGGTAAACAAGTTTGAGGACTTGCTTCAGAGGGAATCTCAATTACTGCATAAATATGATGAGCAGGCCGCTCATCCAGAAAGCTTCCAGCGGATTTCCAACTTATCGGGAATTGGTACACAGGTCAAATGGCAATCTTATTTATACAAAAATGTGCTAAAGAGTGGTCATGTTGTTGTTTTTATTGATGATTTCACTATTTTTACAACCACTTAAAGCGCCGGGAAGGTGCAGGGGAGTGTGATCTGACTCACTATATGAAAGCGGTATTATCAATGCAGCGTGCTGAAATGCAGATTTATAGCAGAATAATAATCTGGGGTGGCATTCAAACCCGCATAAAATCACTGTTTTTCAGACCTGGCGCTATAAATGAAAAAAACCATCAGAACATAAGGAAAAGTAATTACGTGCAGGGTGAATGAAATCTCGGTAATCGTGATTATTTATTCAAATAGATAAAGGCCGTCCAGGGCGATTGATCCAGGTCATCGCCGACAGAGGCTAAAAATGGCAGGCTTGTCCCCTTTCTTCGGGACGGTCTATCAGATTATGCAGTTACAGAAATTAGTCAATATGTTTGGTGGGGATCTTTTGCAGCGCTACGGACAAAAGGTTCACAAACTGACGCTGCACGGCGGCTTTAGCTGTCCGAACCGCGATGGCACCATCGGGCGTGGTGGCTGCACCTTCTGTAACGTGGCCTCGTTTGCTGATGAAGCTCAACAGCATAAATCTATCGCTGAACAGCTCGCCCATCAGGCGAGTCTGGTGAACCGCGCGAAGCAATATCTGGCCTATTTCCAGGCCTACACCAGCACGTGGGCGGAGGTGCAGGTGCTGCGCGCTATGTATCAACAGGCGGTTGCTCAAGCGAACATTGTCGGGCTGTGCGTGGGGACGCGTCCGGACTGCGTGCCGGACGCCGTGCTGGATTTACTTAGCGAGTACAAAGAGAAGGGCTACGAGATCTGGCTGGAGCTGGGCTTGCAGACCGCGCACGACAAAACCCTGCACCGTATCAATCGCGGGCATGATTTTGCCTGCTACCAGCGCACCACGCGTCTCGCCCGCGAGCGTGGATTAAAAGTCTGCTCGCATCTGATTGTCGGCTTGCCGGGAGAAGGGCAGCAGCATGGCCTTGAAACGCTGGAAAAAGTCGTCGAGACCGGCGTGGACGGCATTAAGCTGCACCCGCTGCATATCGTTACGGGAAGCATTATGGCGAAAGCCTGGGAAGCGGGGCGATTAAATGGTATCGAACTCGACGACTATACGGTGACGGCGGGGGAGATGATTCGCCACACGCCGCCGGAGATTGTTTACCACCGCATCTCGGCAAGCGCCCGCCGCCCAACGCTTCTGGCACCGCTCTGGTGTGAGAACCGCTGGACGGGGATGCTGGAAATCGACCGCTATCTACAGGAGAACGGCGTACAGGGGTCGGCGCTTGGCCGCCCGTGGGTTCCACCGCTACCGGCGACGGCCGCCTAACAGACTTCCCAGCATGCCGCGCACTATCTGGTTGGTAATCTGACGCGTCGCGCTTTTTGCCATGGTCTGCACCACGCCATCGCGTTTGCCGCCGCGCGGCCCGGTGCTGCCGAACAGAATATCTTTCAGCCCGCCGAGAATGCCGTCGTCCACGGCTACAGATTGCCCTTTGGCGGCAGGCGCATTCTGCGATTCGGCAGTCGCCTGCACCCCTTTTTGCAGCATCTCGAACGCGGATTCGCGATCCACCTCGTCTTCATACTTCCCGTACACCGGGGAGTGGTTGATCAGGCCGTTGCGTTCATCGTCCGTTACTGGCCCCATGCGCGAGCAGGGCGCAATCACCATCGCGCGCTCGACAACTGTCGGGCTGCCTTTTGCATCGAGGAACGAAATCAGCGCTTCACCGGTGCCCAGCGCCTGAATGGCGGTTTCGGTATCAAAGGCCGGATTGGCACGCATGGTTTGCGCCGCGGCTTTCACCGCTTTTTGATCTTTCGGCGTAAAGGCGCGCAGGGCGTGCTGCACGCGGTTACCCAGTTGCCCCAGTACGTTGTCCGGAATATCCGACGGGTTTTGCGACACAAACCAGACCCCGACGCCTTTGGAGCGGATCAGGCGGATAACCTGTTCAATTTTATCCAGCAGCACCTGCGGCGCGTCGTTAAACAACAGGTGCGCTTCGTCAAAGAAGAACACCAGTTTGGGTTTTTCCAGATCGCCTGCTTCCGGCAGTTGTTCGTAGAGTTCAGAGAGCATCCACAGCAGGCTGGCGGCGTAGAGCTTCGGCATCTGGTAGAGCTTCTCTGCGCTCAGAATGTTGATGATGCCTTTGCCGCTGCTGTCGGTGCGCATCCAGTCTTTGATATCCAGCATTGGCTCGCCGAAGAAATGCTCGGCGCCCTGTTGCTCCAGCGTCAGGAGCCCGCGCTGAATGGCGCCCACCGAGGCGCTGCTGATATTGCCGTACTGGTTCTGGAAGGATTTGGCGTTATCGCCAATGTACTGGGTGATGGCGCGCAGATCTTTGAAGTCGAGCAGCAGTAAGCCCTGATCGTCGGCGATACGGAAAATAATGTTCAGCACCCCGGACTGCACGTCGTTAAGATTAAGCAGACGGGCCAGCAGCAAAGGGCCGAGGTCGGAGACGGTGGCGCGCACCGGATGCCCTTTTTCGCCGAAGATATCCCAGACCACCACTGGATTACCGTGCGGCGTCCAGTCCGTGATGCCGATATTTTTCAGGCGCTCGAGCAGTTTTTCTGACGCCGTGCCTTCCTGAGCCACCCCGGTTAAATCGCCCTTCACGTCAGCCATAAAAACCGGCACGCCAGCCTCGGACAACGACTCAGCCAGCTTTTGCAGGGTGACGGTTTTTCCCGTCCCGGTCGCGCCTGTGATCAGGCCATGACGGTTCGCCATCGCGGGCAGTAAAAACAGCTCTTTTTCCAGCGTCCTGGCGATTAACAATGGTGTACTCATGATGCACGTCCTCTCGTAGTCCTGGGTGGAGTATAGGCAACCTGACGGCAAAATGTCTGCGTAAATTCCTCACTTTGCGGCGCATTATCCAGTGCGGACTATGCTTTTGCATACGGTAAACAAAATTTTGGGAAACTATGTCCAGATTCTTTTTTAACGACCGCAAACAGCTTGTCAACGATGCCATTGAAGGCATACTTCTCTCCGCGCCGCACGGTAATCTCGTCAAACTGGATATCGATCCGGCCATCCGCGTGGTGGCACGCGGCGACTGGGATAAAAGCCGCGTGGCGGTGATCTCCGGTGGCGGCTCCGGCCATGAACCGGCACATGCCGGGTTCGTCGGTAAAGGCATGCTTACCGCAGCGGTGTGTGGCGATTTGTTCGCCTCCCCAAGCGTGGATGCGGTCCTCAATGCCATTGTGGCGGTGACGGGCGATCGTGGCTGCCTGCTGATTGTGAAAAACTACACCGGCGACCGGCTTAACTTTGGCCTGGCGGCGGAAAAAGCCAAACGCTACGGCCTGAAGGTGGAGATGGTTATCGTCGCGGATGATATTGCCCTGCCGGATAACAAGCAGCCGCGTGGTATCGCGGGAACGGCGCTGGTGCATAAGATTGCGGGATATGCGGCAGAGCAGGGGAAATCGCTAAACGACGTGCGGGATATAGCGCAACAGGCCTGCGATAACCTCTGGAGCCTGGGCGTGGCGATGCAAACGTGCAACCTGCCGGGCAGCGATGATGAAGAGGGGCGCATAAAACAAGGCCATGTCGAGCTGGGTTTGGGCATTCACGGCGAGCCGGGAGCTTCCGTCGTGGATACGCAAAACAGCAAAGCCATTATCGACACGCTGGTGACGCCGTTACGCGCGCAGGCGGGTGACGGGCGCTTTGCGGTGCTGATCAACAACCTCGGCGGCGTGTCAGCGCTTGAGATGGCTCTGCTCACCAAAGAGCTGGCGCATTCGGCGCTGAAAGAGAACATAGCGTATCTGATTGGCCCGGCGCCGCTGGTGAGTGCGCTGGATATGAAAGGGTTTTCGCTAACGCTGTTAAAGCTCAGCGATTTCTTCGAGAAGGCGATACACGCCGAGGTCGAGACGCTGGGCTGGCAGAAGCCCGTCGCGTTCGCGCCCCTGCGTACCGTCCCCCATAGCGCCCTTCATGACCGCGTGGAATATACCCCATCGGACAATCCGCAGGTGAGCGAGGCCGTCGCTTCGGTAACGAAGACATTGATCCAGCTGGAAAACCGCCTCA
Source organism: Enterobacter sp. CM29 (assembly GCF_013179605.1). Classification (NCBI taxonomy): domain Bacteria; kingdom Pseudomonadati; phylum Pseudomonadota; class Gammaproteobacteria; order Enterobacterales; family Enterobacteriaceae; genus Enterobacter; species Enterobacter sp. CM29. The sequence goes on from NZ_JABMCU010000160.1 coordinate 5,320, forward strand.
ACGCGCTGGATGCCAAAGTAGGCGATGGCGATACGGGCTCCACCTTTGCGCAAGGGGCGCGGGATATTGCGCAGCGACTTGAGGAGAACAACCTGCCCCTTAACGACGTGCCGACATTACTCCTGCTGGTGGGGGAGCGGCTGGCTACGGTAATGGGCGGGTCGAGCGGGGTGCTGATGTCGATCTTCTTCACGGCGGCAGGACAAAAGCTTCACGATGGACAGCCGCTACCAGAAGCATTGTTGAGCGGACTGGCGCAGATGAAGCAGTATGGCGGGGCCGATCTTGGGGATCGCACGCTGATCGACGCCCTGCAACCGGCGCTGGAGGCGTTAAGGGATGGCGATCTGCGGACGGCGGCGCAGGCTGCGCAGCAGGGCGCCGAAGCAACGGCAAAAATGGCGAAAGCCGGCGCGGGACGCTCGTCGTATGTCAATAAAGAGAACCTGGATGGGGTGATGGATCCGGGAGCGGTCGCGGTGGCAGAAGTACTTAACGTATTGGCGCGGCAGTGAAAGTAGGCCGGGTCAGGCGAAGCCGCCACCCGGCAAACTCACATCAGAAATCCGCTTTCAACACTACGCGGTAGCGGGCCTTGCCGTCGCGCACGTGCTGGATTGCTTCGTTGATTTTTGACATCGGATACAGTTCGGTGGTGGGTGCCACTTTTGTGCGTCCGGCAAACTTCATCAGCTTGCGTAACTCATATGGCGTGCCGGTAGCAGATCCGGATACGCTGCGATCGCCGCCGATCAGGGTAAACGCCGGAACCGGCAGCGGCTTCATCACCGCACCCACGGTGTGGAAGTTACCGCCGTAGGCCAGGGCTTCAAAGTACGGCTGCCAGTCGAGATCGACGTTGACGGTGTTGATGATCAGGTCAAACTGGCCTGCCAGGGCGGTGAGCGCCTCGGGATCGCGACTGTTCACCACTTTATCCGCACCCATCGCCAGCACTTCCTGCTCTTTCGCCGGGTTAGAGCTGAACGCCGTCACTTCACAGCCCATCGCGTGCAGCAGTTTGATGGCAATATGCCCCAGCCCGCCAATACCGATCACGCCCACGCGGCTGGTGGCAGTTACGTGATGCATCAGTAGCGGTTTAAATACGGTGATACCGCCACACAGTAGCGGACCTGCTGATTCAATATCAATGCTGTCCGGCAGCGGGATAACCCATTGCCAGTCGGCGCGTAGTTTATCGGCGAAACCACCCTTGTTCAGGATGGTCGGCGTAGCGCCCTCAAGGCAGTTGATCTGGTTACCGCTAATACAGGCGTCGCAGTGGCCGCAGCTGCGTGCCGTCCAGCCGATACCCACGCGCTGGCCCACTTTCAGCCCTTTGTCCTGCGCGGCGCTGCCGAGCGCAACGACGCGGCCAATGACTTCGTGCCCGGCAACCAGCGGATAGCTGGAAAAGCCCCATTCATTGTCGATCATCGAGAGGTCTGAATGGCAGATCCCGCAGTAATCCACCTGTACTTCGACGTCTTCCGCTTTTAGTTCGCCCGCATCGTACTCGTACAGCTCAAGTTCTGCACCCGCCTGCGGTGCGGCGTAGCTTTTTATCTTCGACATCGCGTTTCCCCTGTTTTGGTGTGAACTGTGAGTGTAGAGCATTCAGTTTACAGACGCTTAACAGAAGACGGCAGGAACAAAACTTACAGACTTTTCAGCATCCTGACTTCGCAGTCCACGTGGCCCGTGCAGCCCAGTGGGGCATCGATATGCTCAAAGCCCAGATGCTCATACAGGCCAATGGCCTCTTTAAGGAAAGCGGTGGTTTCAAGGTAGCAACGTTTAAAGCCCTGTGAGCGTGCATGTTCCAGGGCGACCAGCGCCAGCTTTTTCGCCAGGCCTTGTCCGCGTATCGTTGGCAGGAAATACATTTTCTGGAGTTCACAGATATCCGGCTCGCTGCAGAGCAGGGGGGCAATGCCGCCGCCGCCCACGACCTGGCCGTCCTGCTCGATGACCCAATAGGCATGGCCCGGCTGGCTGTACAGCTGAAAAAGTTCGTCCAGATTTGGGTCGGCCACGGTGTAGCCTTTGTCGGCGGTCAGGCCATATTCGGCCGATACCGTGCGGATAACGGCGGCGATAGCCGGGTTGTCCTGCTCAGTGATCCGACGCATTGTCGTCGCGACGGGGGTAATCACGCTCATAGCATTACTCATGACAAAAATTGACACACAACTGCTGTTAATAGCACCGCAGAAAGGGGAGTGCAAGCGAGGAGTTTTCAGGAAGGATACCCCTTACGCCCCGAAGCGTAAGGGGTAAAAGCATTACAGGGCTGCGATAACCGCCTGCTGCTCGATCAGTTTGGTCTTCGCATCGGCGAAGGCAACCAGACGCTCACGCTCTTTGGCGATGACCGCTTCCGGCGCGCGGGCCACAAAGCCCTCGTTCGCCAGTTTGCTTTCGATTTTGCCAATTTCCACGTCGACTTTCGCCACTTCTTTCGCCAGACGAGCCAGCTCAGCGTCTTTGTCGATCAGGCCCGCCATCGGGATCAACAGCTCCGCGCCATCGATGATTTTGGTGACGGAAACCGGACCTTTATCATCGGCAGGCAGCACGGTGATGCTTTCCAGACGCGCCATGGTTTTCAGGAAGGTGTTGTTCTCGGTGACGCGACGAACGGCAGCTTCGCTGCAACCGCGCAGCAGCAGCTCCAGTGGTTTACCCGGAGCGATGTTCATTTCCGCGCGGATGTTACGTACCGCAACGATCGCCTGTTTCAGCCACTCGGTATCCGCAGACGCGGCTTCATCCACTTTCGCGGCGTCGAATGCCGGGAACGGCTGGAGCATGATGGTATCGGCGTTTATACCGGCAATTACCTTCACGCGCTGCCAGATGGTTTCGGTGATGAACGGAATGATCGGGTGCGCAAGGCGCAGCAGACCTTCCAGGACGGTAATCAGCGTATTACGCGTACCGCGCAGCTCCGCCTCAGTGCCGCCGTTCATGACCGGCTTCGCCAGCTCCAGATACCAGTCACAGAACTGGTTCCAGGTGAATTCGTACAGGATGCCTGCCGCGATGTCGAAGCGGTAGCTGTCCAGCGCGTCGCGGAACGATTTCACCGTCTGGTTAAATTCCGCCAGGATCCAGCGGTCTGCCAGAGACAGGGTCATTTCGCCGCCGTTAAATCCGCAATCCTGATCTTCGGTGTTCATCAACACGAAGCGGCTGGCGTTCCACAGCTTGTTACAGAAGTTACGGTAACCTTCGAGACGCTTCATATCCCAGTTGATGTCACGACCGGTGGAGGCCAGCGCCGCCAGGGTGAAGCGCAGGGCGTCGGTACCGTGAGATTCGATCCCGTTCGGGAACTGCTTCTCGGTACGCTTGCGGATTTTCTCCGCCAGCTGCGGCTGCATCATGTTGCCGGTACGTTTTTCCAGCAGCTCTTCCAGAGAGATACCATCAACCATGTCCAGCGGGTCGATAACGTTACCCTTGGATTTGGACATCTTCTGGCCTTCGTCGTCGCGGATCAGGCCGGTCATGTAAACGGTATGGAACGGAACCTGCGGCTTGCCATCTTCGTCTTTGATGAAGTGCATGGTCATCATGATCATGCGGGCGATCCAGAAGAAGATGATGTCGAAGCCGGAGACCATCACGCTGGTTGGGTGGAACTGACGCAGCGCGTCGGTGTTTTCCGGCCAGCCGAGGGTCGAGAAGGTCCACAGCGCGGAAGAGAACCAGGTATCCAGCACGTCTTCGTCCTGGCGCAGCGCAACGTCAGCGCCCAGGTTGTTTTCCTGACGCACTTCCTCTTCGGTGCGGCCAACGTAGACGTTGCCTTCATTGTCGTACCACGCCGGGATACGGTGACCCCACCACAGCTGACGGGAGATACACCAGTCCTGAATATCGCGCATCCAGGAGAAGTACATGTTTTCGTACTGCTTCGGCACGAACTGAATGCTGCCGTTCTCAACCGCTTCCACAGCCGGTTTCGCCAGCACGTCGGCACGCACGTACCACTGGTCGGTCAGCATTGGCTCGATAACCACGCCGCCACGGTCGCCGTACGGCACGGTCAGATCGTGAGGTTTAATCTCTTCCAGCAGGCCGAGCGCGTCCACGGCGGCTACGACGGCTTTACGCGCGGCAAAGCGCTCCAGCTTCTGGAACTCAGCCGGGATGTCGCTGGAATAAACGTCGGATTCGTTGCCTTTGGTGTCGTACACTTCTGCGCTTTCGCGGATATCGCCGTCGAAGGTCAGAATGTTGATCATCGGAAGTTGATGACGACGACCGACTTCATAGTCGTTAAAGTCGTGCGCCGGGGTAATTTTCACGCAGCCGGTGCCTTTTTCCATGTCGGCGTGTTCGTCGCCCACAATCGGAATACGGCGGTTCACCAGCGGCAGCACCACAAATTTGCCGATCAGATCTTTATAGCGCGGATCTTCCGGGTTAACGGCCACGCCGGTATCGCCCAGCAGGGTTTCCGGACGGGTGGTCGCCACCACCAGGTAATCTTTACCGTCGGCGGTTTTCGCGCCGTCGGCCAGCGGATAGCGGATGTGCCACATGGAGCCTTTAGACTCGCGGTTTTCCACTTCCAGGTCAGAGATGGCGGTACGCAGTTTCGGGTCCCAGTTGACCAGGCGTTTGCCACGGTAAATCAGGTCTTCTTTGTACAGGCGCACGAAGACTTCTTTCACGGCGTTGGACAGGCCTTCATCCATGGTGAAGCGCTCACGCTCCCAGTCCACGGAGTTGCCGAGACGGCGCATCTGACGGGTAATGGTGCCGCCGGATTCCGCTTTCCACTGCCAGATTTTGTCGATAAACGCGTCGCGACCGTAGTCGTGGCGGGTTTTACCCTCTTCAGCGGCAATTTTACGCTCAACCACCATCTGGGTCGCGATACCCGCGTGGTCAGTCCCCGCCTGCCACAGGGTGTTTTTACCCTGCATACGCTGGTAGCGGATCATGGTATCCATGATGGTCTGCTGGAAAGCATGCCCCATATGCAAACTGCCGGTGACGTTCGGCGG
>NZ_JABMCU010000161.1:0-10251 GCF_013179605.1 Enterobacter sp. CM29
CTCTTTGCCAATCAGGTTAATCTTGCCGTTAGCGTTAAGCTCAATAGCACTCTCACCCGAGACCAGCCGCAGCTTCGTCCCGGAAGCAATGACATACTGCTCTACCGCTGCATCCAGCTTGCCTTTTCCCGTCAGGATCTCGGTTCCGCCTTTCACGGCCTGGATCTGGTTCGCTTCAACACGATGCAGCTCATTTTTCTTCACGTAATGGCTGCGCGCGCCGCCAACGCTGTGCGTTTCATCATTCTTGACGCTGGTGTCCATGTTGCGCTCGGCCTGGATCCACACCTGCTCTGCTCCCGCCTTGTCCTCAAAGCGCAGGGCGTTGGCGTTGTCCACTGAACCGTCTTTCGTACGGCTCATAAAGCCCATCTGCGTCGCCGCAGCCGGCAGCGCCCACGGCGGCATGCTCGCCTCATTATACACGCGCCCGGTGATAATCGGTCGGTCCGGGTCACCGTTGATAAAGTCCACCACCACCTCATCGCCGACGCGCGGGATTTGCACCCCGCCGTAGCCCTGGCCCGCCCATGCGCTGGAGACACGCACCCAGCAGGAACTGGTGTCGTCACCCTTCGCCAGCCTGTCCCAGTGGAACTTCACCTTCACGCGGCCATATTTGTCCGTCCAGATACTCTCCCCCTGCGGCCCCACGACTTTCGCCGTCTGCGGGCCGTAGGTCCGCGGCCACGCCGTGCTCTGCGCCGGACGGTACGACACCGCCGCCGGGATAACGGTGAAATCGGTGCGGTGAATGGTTTCCCCCTCGCCGCTCGCGTAGCGGTTCTCCTCGAAGTGATACCCGGCCGCCGTCACCAGATACTCACCGTTATCGCTGAAGAATGGCGCGTTGGTCAGGGTAAAGATGTGGCCCGGCGCAATGCCCGCCGCCGTGGCCGTCGCCTGAATCTGCTGATGCTCCACCTGCCAGCGCTCCTGACGAATGCGGGCGTAGAACTCCGCATGGCCTGTCTCCACAAAGCGGCCCGGCCAGTCGTACACGTCGATGCTGCCCGGTTTCGGTGACGCCGGGTTCTGCTGCGCCTGGAACAGCCACGCGTTCGGCTTGCGGAAGTCGTAGTCGTCGAGGCTGTAAATCCCCGGCGTCACGCTGTCCTCCAGCGCCCACTGGCTGATGCCCTCTTCATCCGTACTGCCGCCGGACGGCGTCTGATGGTAAGGAATGACCTCATAGCCGCTGAACGGCTGATGCTGCGTCGCGGCGTCGGTCAGTACCAGGGTGTGCTTGTCCGCCTCGTGGCTGAAGTGATACGCAATCCCCTCCAGCTCCATCAGGCGGCTGATGAAGTCCAGGCTCGATTCCTGATACTGCACGCAGTAGTCCCACACCCGGTAGCTGCCGGTGAGTTTGTCTTCGAGGTTAACCTGATGCTCACCCAGCAGGGTTTTCACAATCTGCGGTACCGTCTGGCCCTGGAAAATCCGCAGGTTACGGTCGCGCTTCATCGGCCACAGGTCCGGCTCCACCGTCAGCTGGTAGACCGCATAGCGGGTGCCCGTCAGCTCCACGGCACTCACCGCCACGCGCGTCACCTTGCCGTTGATATAGCGGGGGGTAAGCAGGTTCTGGGTGGGGATGGTCACCGTGACCGGCTGACCGAGCAGCCTGCTGCGGTCAATGCGCGCATCCGTGCCGAGCAGGGTCAGCGTCAGCGCGAACGACTCCGACATCGCCTCGCGGCCGGAGAGTTTCCAGAAAAGCAGCCCCTCAACCGGGAGCTGAACGGTAATTCGGTTGAGCATAATCTTTATTCCGTAATGGTTTATGCTGAGAGTATTTTTAACGCAAGGTTTTTTTAAACGTGAATGTTCTGGTTGTTGGCCGTCTTACTCTTTAACCGGGGGCCATTCCCCTTCATATTTATAAATCCACAGGGAATAGATTTTCAGAAACTCTGACAAAAAGAACAAAAAGCCATTTAGCCAGACATTCATCACGCCCGTGAAACTTAACACCAGGGGAAAAAGGGAAACTGAGTAGCGAAATCCAACCAGACGCAGTATTTCCTGGTAGAGCGCCAGTCTTCTCGCGTATAAATTCCGGGCGAAGAAGCACCATGCTGAGGCAATAAAAGAGAGCAACAACAAGAAATCGAGAATAAAGAAAAGAATAACCAGAGCGCTATACCCACCAGCAGACAGCGTGTTCACAACCGTACTGAAGGCGTGTATATCGGAAATAAAAGGGATTCTGTCATGTCGCACGGACTGGGCACAATAGAGCACAATGGCCAGGGCATCCATGCATCCCCAGAAAACGAAAACCTTATCTCTGGCGTTCATGACAGTTGAGCAATCACTTAACCGGCGCGGGTGGCCATTCGCCCCCCTTCTGGATGAGCTTCTCTTTTATTTCGTTTAATTTCTCGTATTGCTCACTGCCTCGGTCAAGTCCATTCAGCGCGTCCGCGAGCGCATTGCTCATCGACCAGCCATTTTTGGCCTTAATTGACGGATCCGCTCCCCGATCGAGCAGCAACAAGACATGATCGTAAGCCTGGTTATCCAGCGCATCAAACACCAGCGTTTTACCCAGTGAGTTGGTTGAGTTGACGTCAGCACCGCGATCGAGCATGGCTTCCAGCGTCTCTGTATTTTTCGCTTTAAGCGACTGGAAGACGATCGGTTCGTGGAAAACCTTATCTTTCACGTTGGGTGAGAGGCCACCGTCCAACATCGCGTCGATCCAGTCCGCACTGTCTCCCTTTAGGGCAAATTCAGCAGGACTGCTTTTTCCCTGCGGTCGAGGCTGGAGCGGATCTGCGCCATCCTTAACTAGCAACGTAATCACCTTTAAATGGCTCGACGTTTTTTTATCATTAATTGCGTTGCCAAGGGCCCAGAAAAGCAGGGTCATATCCTGCTTTCCTGGTTGATTAAGGTCGCTGTCTGGCGCAAGCGTCTTCACCGCATCGACGTCGCCTTCCTCAATCGCTTTCGCCAGTTCAAGCTGCTGGCCGCTGAAGTAGTCCTGTGGATTAAGGTCCATATCCTGCTTACACCCCTGAATCATGAATAAAAAACATAACGCGACAAAAGCCATCAACCCTTTTTTCACAATCGACTCCCGATTATCGAAATATCCTCATCCTTCTGTTGCTCTATGCAATCAATCGCTTGATTAATTCCGTGGCGGTCCAGCGCGCTTCCGGTTCCACCGGGAAGATCATGGGGTATTCCGGCAGCATTAGGGCTCAGCGCAGAGATTTCCTCTTTGAGGATCCACGAAGGGACATGCCCTTTCATCGTTTTCAGATCTTCCCAGGGGTTAACTTCCTGAATCTTCGTCAGCAGTTCACCTTCAACCCGATACGCCTGGATATTATCCGTACTGCCTAATATCTTACCGCCGTATTTTTCTACGGTTCCGGCATTGAGGCCGGCGGCGTTAAACGTCCACCCCGCTTTCCCGCTGCCCATAGAGGTTGCAGAGGCGAGACCACCGCCAAGGGAATGACCGGCAATATCAATATTCTGCCCTGACCTTGCCAGCTCCTTACCGATACTCACGGCCTTTTTATAATAATCTGAAGCCATACCCATGCCCTGTGAGAAGTTATTCGACCAGTCAGCCCCGTTTACCACCGGCGCCAGTTCCCCTTTGGTCAGTAGAGAGGAGACATTCTCAGACAGAGAGGCGAAACCAGGCTCGCGCGATCCCCTGAATACCAGCGTGGGGTTCATATCTGCACCAAACACTTCCGGCTTCGGTTGATAGACGCGCGCCAGAAAATTGGGGGACGTATCATCGTCAAAGAGCATGGATTTGTTCAGCCCGAACTTTCCTAACAGCGCATCGTCATTACTGATATCTGTCCATCCCTCCGGCACGTCCGGTGTGGTTTCGAGCGGGTTCACGGTCTTATAAATATTTTCCGCAAGCTTCGCTTTTTCCACCGCGATATTATTCGCTGCCAGACGTTTTGCGGCGATCTGGGCATCCGGATAAAGGCTATTGCTCCCCTTCGCAATCAGATCCTTACGCGCCTGCCAGCGTTCTGCTTTGGTCATCTTCTGAAGCTGCCCGGCATAGGTTTTACCGTCCTTGCCGGGAGTAGGTTCATCCGGCACCTGTGCCGTTTTAGATTTCACTACCTGTTTTGGCAGTACCGTTGGCGCAGGGCGAGATCCGTACGTTCTCACCATGGTTTCGTAGCGGTCAACAATCGTACTCACCGGATACCAGCCCAGGCCGACCAGCGAGGCAGCCTGGAGTTGCCCTTTGCCGTTGATATAAAAAATTTCCGTTACTGATGACCAGTCACGAAAACTTTCGTCAATGGCAACCACTCTGCCCATCTCTAAATCCTGCGCGATCAGCGTGCGGGTATCGCGCCCGGACTGATAAGGATTCGCACCGGTGATCGTGCGCAGCAGATCGTAGCGCGTGAAGAGCGAGCGCAGCGAATGGTCGGGAACCGACATAATCCACTGTCCGGCAACGGACGGGCGGATTATTTTCGCAAACAGCGCTGGCGAGACGTTCTCGTGGAACAGATAGACAAACTTGATGTTATACATTCGCTCCGTCCTGTTACCCGCAGGCTTACGGATTCACCAGCCAGGTGCCTGGCTTCGCAATATCCAGCGTCTGGGTACGCGTTCTTCCATTGCCTTCCAGTTCAATGCGGGTCTCGCCCGCAGGCAGTTTCAGCGATGCGTAACCGTTATTCCCCGGACGCAGCGCTTTCGGCTCGCCGTTCACCTTCAGCGTCTCGCCATCAAGCATGCGGATATAGACCAGCGCGACCGGGCTGGCGTCGACTGGCGGCGCACTCTGCTGTGCCGTAGCAGGTGGCGCTACCGGCTCGCTCACGTCGGCCGTTGCCGGTCTGGTTTCCGCTGCGGCGGAGGTTTCAGCCGGAGGGCTCACGGCAGGGGTTTGCGCCGTCTGCGCTGGCGTTTCCTGGCTGCCGCCGCCGAACAGCATCGCCCCGGCAACCACCCCAACCAGCACGCCCGCGGCCACCAGCCCCGGAAGCTTGTAACGTCGCCAGTCCAGCGCGGAAGCAGATGTCTCCTCTTCCACCGGCACCAGCATTGTGCCGGTCTTCTTCGCGGTCAGCACCTCGTCGATACCGGCGACGGGCATCTCGATCAGCGCCGCAAACTCCTCGATGGATTGCGGACGGTCTTCCATATGCAGCGCCAGCGCCTTGTCGATGGCCTGAAGCAGCGGAATGGAATACCCCTGCGGCATCAGTTCCACCAGTGGTTTGCAGGTGTCCTGAATCGAACGCACCACGCTGACCGGCGGCGGAGAGCCAACGATAAGGGTGCGCAATACGGCGCCGAGCGCGTAGATATCCGTCCACGGCCCCTGCTCGCTTTCATTGTCGTCGGTATACTGCTCGATAGGCGCGAACCCCGGACGCAGCATGGTTTCCGTCTCATCCGAGAGATTACCGATGGTGCGGCGCGCCGATCCGAAATCGAGCAGCACCGGCAGGCCGTTATCCTGAATCTGAATGTTATCCAGCGAGATGTCGCGGTGCAGGTAGCCCTCATCGTGGATCGTTTTGATGGCGCCGAAGAGCATTGGCAGCATGCGGCGGATCCACGCCTCGTTAATCAGCTCCGGTTTCTCTTCGCGCAGACGCGACAGCGTGGTGCCGCTGTAAAACAGCGTCCCCATATAGGCCGTGTCGTTTTGCACCCAGAAGCGCAGCACGTGCAGCAGGTTCGGGTGGTTAAAGCGCGCCAGCAGGCGGGCTTCCTGAATGAAGCTGTTCAGACCGGCAGAAAACGCTTTGCCGAAGCGCTCGCTGCGCAGCACCAGCGTCATATCCTCGCCGCGCACGGCGAGGGAGGAAGGCATAAACTCTTTGATAGCGATAGTGCGTTCGAGCTGGTGATCCCAGGCGCGATAGACGATGCCGAATCCGCCGCCGCCAATCACCTCTTTTATCTCAAACTCATTGAAACGGTACCCGACCGGGAGCGCGTTTGGGACAGTCCGATTGTTATCATTATCCGTCATCTTTTACAGTTCTCTTGATGATTATTACGCGGCAAACTGACAGTGGAACTCGCCCTGCTCGCAGGTGACATGCAGACGTCGGTACTGCTCGTCGCTGCGGCTGGCGGTAAGTAAAATCTGGCTCATCTGAGGCAGCAACGTATTGGTCAGAATCGCATCCACCATACGCCCGCCCGACTCAACCTCGGTACAGCGCTGAACAATCTGTTCGACCACGCTGTCGTCAAATTCAGAAATAATATTGTGATTCTCTTCCAGACGACGCTGAATGCGCCTGAGCTGAAGACGCACAATCTGCCCCAGCATCTCGTCGCTCAGAGGGTAATACGGGACCACCAGCAGGCGGCCCAGCAGCGCAGGCGGAAACACCTCCAGCAGCGGCTGGCGCAGGGCGCCGCTTAACGCGTCAGGATCCGGCATCAGTTCCGGGTCGGCGCACATGGCTGCGATCAGCTCGGTGCCGACGTTAGAGGTCAGAATAATAATGGTGTTACGGAAATCAATGTGACGCCCTTCGCCGTCCTCCATCCAGCCCTTGTCGAAGACCTGGAAGAAGATCTCGTGCACGTCCGGGTGCGCTTTTTCAATTTCGTCCAGCAGCACCACGCTGTAGGGACGGCGGCGCACGGCCTCGGTTAAGACGCCGCCTTCACCATAGCCCACATAGCCCGGAGGCGCACCTTTTAACGTCGAAACGGTGTGCGCTTCCTGGAATTCACTCATGTTGATGGTAATGACGTTCTGCTCGCCGCCGTAAAGCGATTCCGCCAGCGCCAGCGCGGTTTCGGTTTTGCCCACGCCGGACGGCCCGCAGAGCATAAATACGCCGACCGGTTTGTTCGGATCGTCAAGCTTCGCCCGCGAGGTTTTTACCCGACGGGCAATCAGATCCAGACCGTGACGCTGACCAATAACCCGCTGGTTCAGCGTATCAGCCAGGTTCAGCACCGCGTCGATCTCATTTTTCACCATCCGGCCCAGCGGGATCCCGGTCCAGTCCGAAACCACCGCAGCCACCACGTTTTCATCGACCGCGGCAAACAGCAGCGGTTCGTCACCCTGTAAGGTCTTCAGCGCCTGCTGCTGTTCTGCCAGCTGGCCGCGCAGTTCAGCCGTATCCTCATCACTCGCCGCAAACAGTGCGGCACGCAGACGGATAATTTCCTGCACCCGCGTGCGCTCTTCTTCCCAGCGACGAGCCAGGGCCTCGCGTTGGGTTTCGAACGCGTCACGTTCGGCGCTTAATGACGCCACGCGCGCCGGATCGCCCGCCCCCACGCGCGCTTCACGTTCGGCAATCTCCAGCTCCACATCCAGGGCCGCCAGATGACGCAGGCAGTCTTCCAGCTGGGCAGGCGGCGCGCTCTGGCTGACGGCCACGCGCGCGCAGGCGGTATCCAGCAGCGCCACCGCTTTATCCGGCAGCTGACGCGCAGGAATATAGCGATGCGACAGTTTCACCGCCGCGCTGACCGCTTCGTCGAGGAGTAAAACCTGATGATGAGTTTCCAGCGGCGACACGGTGCTGCGCAGCATCAATACAGCTTTCGCTTCATCCGGCTCGTGAACCTGTACGGTCTGGAAACGGCGGGTCAGCGCCGGATCTTTCTCAATGTATTTTTTGTATTCCGCCCAGGTGGTCGCGCCGATGGTGCGCAGTTGCCCACGCGCCAGGGCAGGCTTGAGCAGGTTAGCGGCATCGCCGGTGCCCTGCTGGCCGCCAGCGCCAATCAGGGTGTGGATCTCATCGATAAACAGAATAATCGGCGTGGCGCTGGACTGCACCTCGTTAATCAGCGCCTGGAGGCGCGCCTCAAATTCCCCTTTCATGCCCGCTCCGGCCTGAAGCATGCCGATATCCAGCAGCCACAGCTGAACGTTTTGCAGCGGCTCAGGCACGTCGCCGTCAGCGATACGCAGCGCCAGCCCTTCCACCACTGCCGTTTTCCCGACGCCAGCTTCCCCGGTCAGCAGGGGGTTGTTCTGGCGACGACGCATCAGAATATCGACCATCTGGCGGATCTCTTCATCGCGCCCCACCACCGGGTCAATTTTCCCTTCCCGGGCGCGCGCCGTCAGATCCTGACCATACTGCGCCAGCGTGCCCTGCGCAGCCGGTACTGCCCCGGCAGGCGCGTCCGCAGCGGCGGCGGCCTGCTGGCTCTCTTTGCTGCTGGCGCAAATAGCGTCGAACTGCTCGATCAGCACCTCGACGTTAAGACGGGTGAACTGCGCCGAAATACTTTTCAGCACGTTAGCCAGATTCCACGTTTTCAGTATGCCGATCAACAAATGGCCGCCGCGGATGCGGCTGACGCCAAACTTCAGCGAGCCGTAGACCCATGCGCGCTCGACGGCGCTGTCGATATGCTCGGAAAGATCAGAGACGGAACTCGCGCCACGCGGCAGGGCATCCAGAGCCGCCACGATATCGCGCGTCAGCTGCTGTTCATCAAGGGCGAAGTGACGGATGACCTGTTGCAGATCGCCATCCTGCTGCTGCATCAGCTGATGCAGCCAGTGCACCAGCTCAACGTACGGGTTGCCGCGCAGCTTACAGAAGGCAGTCGCGCTTTCCAGAGAGGTAAATAACAGCGTATCCAGTTTGCCGAAAAGCACGGCACGGCTAATTTCTGACATGTTAGTTTCCATTAACAATGATTCGGTATACGGAAGGATTATCGCTCTGCGCGATACACCAGATCGCCACGCGGAACAGGCTGAGGCTGAAGGCCCAGCCAGGTGTTGTACCCTAATCGCCCGGCGCTGCCGAGCGTGGCGCCCTGCACCGCATCGGCGCGCAGGATCACCCGTGTTTCCCATTCAAATTCCACCCCGGCGTACTGTCGCACCCAGTCGCGTAGCTCGGTGACCCACCCTTCGCCCGGCAGAAAACGGTTGTATTCGTCTGCGCTCAACGGGCCAATCTCAAGACGAAATTTATGCTGCACGTCGCGTACCGCAATGCCAAGAAAAGCGGACTCCCCCATGCGCGGCAGGCGACGCCCCTCACCCAGCTGTGCCTGCTCCCGCGTTGAGAGCGGCATCCACTGCGGTACATTGGCCACCAACCTGACCGGAATGTTGAAATAGTTGCGCAGGATCTTCTCCAGCCCTTCCGGGTCCCGCCCGTGGCGGGTCAGGTGCCCGGCGTGAGTAAAGCGGGCATGCGGGCTCAGGCTGCCTTTCGACATCTGGCCGGGCTGACCCATGCCAATCAGCGATGCAAGATACCCTTCGAAGCGCCTGTTGTCGTCGCGATCCAGTGAAACGGCAGGCTGCGCGTCCGCCCAGGCGCGGTAAAACAGCAGCGTCAGGCGGTGGTGAAAGAGGTCAGCAAACGCGCTGAGGCTGTGATCCTGATGATGATGAATACGCTCGCGGGCATACTCGGTCATGTGCACCGGCAGCGGGCCGTTAGGACCAAACAGGCCGAAGCTCAGAATGGAAACCTCATGCAGTCCGTTCTCTTCCCGCTGCCGGACCTCGGCAACCGTTGACGGCGCAAACCCCATTGAAGGCTGCTGACCAATACGCAGCGGCTCAAATTTAGGCAGCGGCGCGCGCCCCAGCGGGTAACGTTCACCACCCTGGGCATCAATGCGTCTTAACAGCTGAAACAGATCGTAGCGCCACGGCGTCTCGCGCACTCCGCGCCAGAACGCATCGGGCAGCGGCGTCAGGCGATGCACGCGCAGCGTTGCAGGGGCAACTTCACTCATACCAGCGCCCTTTTACCCATGCGCGGCGCCCAGTAGCCGATTTCGCCGCGCTGCTGGCTCTTGAGCGTGAACTCCGTAAAGCTGTTGATGGAGACCAGGCGGGCAAAAAGGCGTTCCAGCACGCTGCCGAAAAGCCACGGGCTGGCACCGGAAAAGGCGCGTTCGTCCACCGTCAGGGTGATGCCGATCCCGCGGGCGAACACCACCGGGCCGGGTTCCGGCACGCGGCGGTGCACCGGCTCCAGCACGCAGTGACGAACGCCATCCACCTGACGGGCAACCGGCGTCTCGGCGAGGTTAGCGTACAGCCCTAACAGCTGACGCAGCGCGGCAGCGCCCTCTTCGTTTTCGCTGTCCATCAGGCTGAGGTAGTTCATTTGCAGCTGGCTGATGAGCCGCCAGGTACTAAACCCTTCCGCCAGCGCCGGACGCGGCGGCGTCGGGCCTTTACGCAGGGTTAACGCCTTCACCGGCATGGAGTCTGCCATAATAAACTGCCCAAGCTCCTGCTGGAGCATCAGCGGCAGG
>NZ_JABMCU010000162.1:0-10231 GCF_013179605.1 Enterobacter sp. CM29
TGAGTGCCCACACAGATTGTCTGATAAATTGTTAAAGAGCAGTTGCGACGCGCTTCAGCGCTCTGTCGCGAGGTGGCGTATATTACGCTTTCCTCTTTCAGAGTCAACCCGTTATTTCAGGATTTTTTCTCTTCAACCGACCGGGTTGTCTGTGAAGTGATTCACATCCGCCGTGTCGATGGAGGCGCATTATAGGGAGTTCCCGAGCGACCGCAACAGAAAAGTTGCAAAAAAATGACTGACTGCTGTATTCCCCAGCAAAACCCCGCCTTATACCCTTTTACGCACAGAGTTATCCACAATCCATTGACGATCCCGGTGCGATCCCGCTAATTGAACACTATACTAGCGGCAAATATTCCTCTCGCAGACCAACCTGATGACGACACAACGACTTCAACGTGACTGGCGTATCCCAACCGCCGGGCTCGCCGTGCTGGTGTTACTTATGGCAGGTTTCGCACTGCATACGCACTGGAATGCATTTATTCAGTGGTGCCTCGCCGCTCAGATCACCCTGCACCGTTATCTGGTGATGTATTTGCTGCAACTTAATAATCATCAGTACAGCGGTGGGCTGTGGTTGTTAACCGGTGCGTTTCTTTATGGTGTACTCCATGCCGTTGGACCAGGACACGGCAAATTTATCGTCGCCACGTATCTCAGCACCAATAAAGAGAGCCAGCTCGCGGCGCGCGTCGTACCGTTTATCGGTAGCCTGATGCAGGGCGTCAGCGCGATCCTCTTTGTCTTTATCCTGGCGGTTGGATTGAACCTCGCGGCAGGGGATATCAGTACCAGCCGTTGGTACGTCGAGAAAATCAGCGCCTTACTGATTGCCGCCTTCGGTGCGTTTATCATTTATCAGGCGCTCAGCAGCCTGCGTCCGCGCAAAATGGCGATTAGCGCCATCAAGCCGCATCATCAGCATAATGAACACTGTGGCTGCGGCCATCACGGCGTAGGGGTGGATCTGGCTAAAAGCGACTGGAAAACCCGTCTGGGCGTGGTGCTGGCCATTGGCGCACGCCCGTGCAGCGGAGCAATTATGATCCTGATGTTCTCGAATGCGCTCGGCATTATTAGCTGGGGAATTGCTGCTGTGATGACAATGTCGCTGGGCACGGCGCTGTCGATTATGGGGCTGTCGCTGGCAGTACGTTACGCGCGTGAACGCACAGTAGCCTGGTTTAGTGGCGGCACTTCCCTGAACTGGGTAATGCCGATGGTCAAAATAGCCGGAGGAGTTGTTCTGATATTGTTCGCAACTATCCTCTTCCTGACGGTGATCCCCGTCAGCGCCAGCGGCGACTATATCGCCGCAGGATGCTAATAAAAGAAAACCCGCCAGCGGCGGGTTTTTTATCACTCGTTAATTCGCGGATGCTGGTCAACCAGGCGAGAACGTTTTTTCTGAAGCTCTTCAATCTCTGCGTCAATATCTTCAATCTTCTGCTCTACGTTATCGTAGTGCTCGCGCAGGATCTCCTTCGCTTCCTGAATATCGGACGCCGCAGGCGTTGCCCCTTTCAGTGGACGGTTCGCCGTCTCCTTCATAGTAATACCGGTAATCAGGCCAATCACCGCAATAACCATCAGATAGTAAGCAGGCATCATCAGGTTCTGCGTGCTCTCCACCAGTGAAGCAGCAAGCGTCGGCGTCAGGCCCGCAATCAGAACGGAGATATTAAAGGCTGCCGCCAGCGCACTGTAGCGAATATGCGTCGGGAACATTGCCGGTAGCGTAGAAGCCATCACCCCGATAAAGCAGTTGAGGATCACCGCCAGCATCAGCAGACCGGCGAAAATCAGCCCCAGCACATTGCTGTTAATCAGAATAAAGGCCGGGATTGCCAGCGCGAACAGTGCGACGCTACCGAGAATAATGAATGGCTTACGGCCAAAGCGGTCGCTCAGCAGACCCATAATCGGCTGCACGAACAGCATGCCTACCATGATGGCGATAATAATCAGCACACCGTGGTCTTCCGAGTAGTGCAGGTTATGCGACAGATAGCTCGGCATGTAAGTCAGCAGCATGTAATAGGTCACGTTGGTGGAAATCACCAGACCGATACAGGTCAGCAGGCTGCGCCAGTGTTTGGTCGCAATCTCCTTGAACGACACTTTCGGGCCATCCTGCAACCCTTCACGGTCGCCCTGCTCCAGCTTTTCAACGTGCTGCTGGAACGCAGGCGTCTCTTCCAGGGCGTGACGCAGGTAAAGACCGATGATGCCAAGCGGCAGCGCCAGGAAGAACGGAATACGCCAGCCCCAGTCGAGGAAGTTCTCTTCACCCACTACGGTTGAAATCAGAACCACAACTCCCGCGCCCATGACAAACCCGGCAATCGAACCAAAGTCGAGCCAGCTGCCCATAAAGCCGCGTTTTCGATCCGGAGAATACTCGGCGACAAAAATCGATGCACCGGTATATTCGCCGCCAACGGAGAAGCCCTGCGCCATCTTACAGATCAACAGCAGGATCGGTGCCCATATACCAATGGTCGCATAGGACGGAATAAGGCCGATACAGAATGTACTTATCGACATGATGACAATAGTAATAGCCAGGATCTTCTGGCGACCATATTTATCACCCAGCATGCCGAAGAACAGGCCACCGAGAGGGCGAATAAGGAAGGGAACAGAGAACGTACCCAGCGCGGCAATCATCTGCAAGCTGGGATCGGCACCGGGGAAGAACACTTTACCAAGCGCATAGGCAACAAAGCCGTAGACACCAAAATCGAACCACTCCATCGCATTACCGAGCGAGGCCGCCGTAATCGCTTTGCGCAGTTTCGCATCATCAATAATGGTGACATCGCGCAGCGTGATGGGTTTTACTTTTTTCCTTCTAAGCATAGCTTTCCTCGTAGACTCAGCCCCGTCCGTTTCACAGCGCATTTGCAAGCTGTGAACCAGAGATCCGCTCCATGCGAATCTCCTTATTCAAGCGTAGCAGGTTTACTTACATTGACGTTTTACCTCAATACAACCGAACCTGTTGACGCCTGTCTGGGCAGTTAAAGACCTTTTTACCCTACCAGCGTTTATATATGTGATCAACTTCACATATATTTTTCCGGTTCGTAAGTTGGCTTCAGGTTTTGTCAATTCACGATAAATAAGGTCATTCTCACCCCCCTTTATCAAGCACATCTTAACACCCGTTATTATTCCTCTTAAAACAAAAAACAATCACATTTCTTCACATCGAATTTACACAAAATTTAATTATTAACAGCGGGCATTCCTGTTTACATTCAATATGTGACGCAGATAACTAAAACAGTGTTTTATTTTCATTGAATCGCAATTCCAAAGATCGCATGATAAACCCGAACACAATATCCCAGCGGCTTTCAAATGAAGGAATGCTAAGCACCTGAATTTCGCTTTACAGCATAAGTAACGAATCGATTGGTCTTCAAAAAAGGCAATCATTTGAATTTGTTGATCTATTTTTTGAGATTTCCGCCAGCCACGCGGGCGAGATGTGAGGGTTAATGATGAAGATTAAAGCAACAATAGAACGCATCCCGGGCGGGATGATGCTGGTCCCGCTGGTACTTGGCGCGATATTAAATACGCTGGCCCCGAATACCGGTGCTTATTTTGGCGGTTTTACAAAAGGTATGATCACCGGAACGGTGCCGATTCTGGCAGTCTGGTTCTTTTGCATCGGCGCATCTATTAATTTACGTGCAACTGGTACGGTATTACGTAAATCAGGGACGCTGGTCATTACTAAAATTGCGGTCGCCTGGGTCGTTGCCATGATCTGCGCGATGTTCATTCCGGAGAATGGCATACAGACCGGATTCTTCGCCGGATTATCCGTTCTGGCCATTGTTTCAGCAATGGATATGACCAACGGCGGTCTCTATGCCAGCCTGATGAATCAATATGGCACCAAAGAAGAATCAGGCGCGTTCGTGCTGATGTCCCTGGAGTCGGGTCCGCTGATGACCATGCTGATTCTGGGTTCTGCCGGCCTTGCCTCCTTTGAACCCCACCATTTTGTCGGGGCGATCCTGCCGTTCCTGATTGGTTTTGCGCTAGGCAACCTCGATCACGATCTGCGCGATTTCTTCAGCAAAGCCACCCCGGTACTGATCCCGTTCTTCGGCTTCGCGTTGGGCAATACCATCAATCTGAACGTGATTCTGGAAACCGGCCTGCTGGGTATTGTGCTGGGTGTTGCCGTCATCCTCATCACGGGTATTCCGCTAATTATTGCAGACCGCGTCATCGGGGGCGGTAACGGAACCGCAGGTGTGGCCGCCTCGTCGGCCGCAGGCGCTGCGGTAGCTAACCCGGTGATTATCGCCCAGATTAACCCGGCCTTTGAACCAGTGGCGGCTTCCGCCACGGCCCTGGTTGCCGCCAGCGTGATTGTGACGGCGATTCTGGTCCCGATCATCACGGCGCTGTACGCCAGACGTTTTGGACAGGTTCCGGAAACCCAGGCAGAGCCGAAAGCGGTAGAAATGCACCACTAAGCCGTTCGCCCCCTCCTTAAAAAGAGGGGGCAATCACGCACTAAATATCTCTTCCACCATGCCATCCACCAGCCGTTTTGCCGAACAGAGTCTCGGCATACCCAGCGCGACCGTTTGCCAGCTCTGCGTCACTGACCAGCTCACCGGATGTTTATCCGCCTGACACCAGTCCCCCAGCCAGCCAAGCATATCTTTATAATCCATCAGACCAGGAGAAGCGGGCGTCGTCAGCCACTGATGGTAAAAATGCCGGGTGGTGGGAGAAGCGTTAATCCCCTGTGCCAGATAGTTTGCGGCCATGCTGCGCAGGTTATCTTTCAGCATGGCCGCCACATCACTATTCGCCAGACGACAGGCATCGCCAAACGCGCCCCAGCGCAACTCTTCCAGCACGATAAAGCAGCGGCCAGCCAGCGACCAGCCGTCATACTGCCCGGCTCGCCAGCGGGTAAAAATTTGCTCGCTGTGCTCGCCCGCCTGAACCGTAAGGCCGCGCTGCGCGAGCGCTTTCTCTTTATAGGCGGCACGCTGGTTGAAATGTGCGGAGAGCGCCTCGTACTGTTGCAACAATCCGGAAGGTTGAGGGAGGCGTGGATTAACCTGCTGGCGCAGGGCTACCAGCTTGTCGGACATGCGGGTCAGCGCCAGGTGTCCAGGGTCGAGCATACCGGCCAGTTTCTCCGCCAGACCCAGCCGCAGTGCTGCATTTTCGTTGAGCATTCCCGCCATTGCCCATGGCCGCAACCGGGTCTGCGTAACGATCTCCTGCGTCAAACGCTCACGAAATTGCAGTTGCTGTGGCCCCAGGAGGGTGTGACGAGCAGCATCCGCCCCCTGGACCAAATCGACCATAAATTTTGGATGAATACACTCCAGCGTCCGCCCGGGACCGTCCAGTAGCTGTGTTGTCATGGTTGCTCTGCCGCGAATAAGGTTTGAATATCATCGCGTAACAGTCGGGTATCTTCCTGAATCCACGCCGCTGTGGTCATACTTTGCTTCAACAACTGGCTAAGCGCCCGGGTTGAATGCTCATTCTGCTGCCGCACGGCAAGGCTATCACGCAAGCTTTCCTGTAACCCGGTCAGGCACAACGAAAACTCTGCAAAGAACGTTGCCATACCTGCCGTAACAGAGACATCGACCTGCGCGGCCAAAGCTTTACGTATTTGATCGCAAAACTGATCGGTATGCTGCGTAAATTTGCCATGAAGCTGGGCGATATCGATGACATATCGGGTGCGCGTCTCCACATACGCTTCCCAGCCCCAGCCGGGATGATTGAGCCAGCGCGAGACGGTATTACGTACGCTGCCCGCCCCTGCAGGCTGACTGGCGGGAGGGGTGTCCTGCACAATGGCATCATTAAATAAGCCGCGCGTATTGAAGTTAAGCTGGTTTGCCTGAAACGCCGGAAAGCTAATCCGCGCCCGAAAGCCGGCATGACTGAGCTGTTCCTTAATTTGCATCTCGATGGGGCGCATCGCCTCATTCAACGATCGGGCGAGCGTAGACTCCAGCTGATCGAAGCGTAACGCCAGCTCCCGGCTAATTCTGCTCTGCGCATTCAGCAAAATCTGCTCGCATGACGATCGGATCTTGCTCAGGACAATCTGTGCCTGCCCTTCATCGTCAAGCACCAGTTGCTGGTTCCCATCCGTGTCGTCTGTACGCATGCTGGATGGCTCGCGCCCGGCTAAATCAAGAATTAACGGGCGGCTAAACATGTCGTCCAGCGCCTGGTGAAGTTCGCCTTTCTGACTAAGCAGAAATGTATCCGCTGCGTTGAGCGCCTCTTCAACTTCATGCTGGACCTCATCGCTCACTACGCTCTG
This sequence comes from Enterobacter sp. CM29, assembly GCF_013179605.1. NCBI lineage: Bacteria > Pseudomonadati > Pseudomonadota > Gammaproteobacteria > Enterobacterales > Enterobacteriaceae > Enterobacter > Enterobacter sp. CM29. The sequence goes on from NZ_JABMCU010000162.1 coordinate 6,344, forward strand.
CCGCTGACGCAGCATCGCCATGTCCTCTTCCAGGCGCTTAATATTCCGCTCCAGCTCATCAAAGGCGACCGTCAGTCCCTGATGGCGAAAATCCAGGTATTCTCTGGCATTTTGCGCATAGTTCAGCAGCTTATGCGATGCCGACCGCAGGGCGAACAGCGAGGCGTTGGCGTAAGCCGCGTAAATCAGCTTGCGGATGGGCTGTTCGAACAGCGAATCCTCCCACAGCAGATCCGCCGCATGGCGAATATGGTCACTATCGTCGAGATCGGCCGTACGCCAGCGGCGGCCCAGCGCGGCCTCGGCAAAATCCTGCACCCAACGCTGATCCTGATGATCGGGAAGCCGCCCATGGGTGTTCATCTCATAGCGGGCGCGGTTTGCCAGGTAGGCCCACATGGAAGAGACCGGATAAATTTGTCCCGGAGAAATATTCCCTTTCATCAGCGTGCCGGAAATCATCGCCCGAACCTGCTCTTCATCGTCGCTGTTACGATCTTTCTGATCGAATTTATTGACCAGGGCGTAAAGCGGCACGGATTTCCCCGCCGCCGAAATTGCCTGCCGAACCTCGGCGTCGGAAATGGATTTAAGCTGGGTATAGTCCATCACCGCCAGCACGGCGGAGGCGCGCGCCAGCTGCTCGCTGAGCATTTTTTGCAGGTGCGGCTGACCGGCCTCGTTCGGCCCCGGCGTGTCGAGCAGCGTCAGTTGACCAAGATGCGCATCCAGACCGGCGAGGTGCACAAATTCCACCTCAATCACCGGAATATGTTCAATCGCGGCATACTCAGAAAAAGGAAACTCCACACCCAGCGCCTGCGAAAGCCGCACCAGATCGTTCAGGCTTTTCAGACAATGAAAGATGGGCTCCGCGCCCAGGTGATGTTTTCCGAACGCCTCACCTCTTTCGATGCGCTCCAGCAGCGTATTCATGTCCTTGTCGATTTCCAGACGCCGCGCCAGCTTGCCGCGATCTTTATCGCACAATTTCGTCTGCAACTGGGAAATCAGGGTATCAATGGGCGCAACGTGCAAAAAATGCAGCACCGGCTCCTTCTGGCCCGGCGTATGGCGGATCAGCGTGGGCAGCGCCGTCATCGGACGATTGCGGTTCGGCAGCACTTCCGTGCCCACAATCGCATTAATGGTGGTCGATTTTCCCGCTTTCATGGTACCCACAATCGCCAGCACCATTTCGAGGCGGGTTATTTTGCGTAATTCGTTATTCAGCAACGCCTGCTGAGCGTCGACACCCCGCGCGCTAAAATGTAATGGCAAAACGTTGTTATTAACGCCGCTCATGGCAGCGGCTGTGCTATCCAGCTTTGCAATCGGCATTGATTTTAATGAATCAAGATTGTTCAGAGCCAGCTGTAACAAACGTTCGGCTTCCTGGCTTAATTCAAATATGGTCTGTGTGTGCATGATAAAAGCCTTCCCTTAACGCAAATTTATTACTTTTATTAAGCCACGTTTTTTTAATTATACTGTTCAGGCTTATATGATCACGTATGGAAAACATGTTCATTTAATACAAGTAACTGAAGATAATGAGAATTTAAATCTCACCCTTCTAATACGTGTAAAACATCCCTCTGGTCAGAAGACCAAAAGTAAATAGACAAAACGCATTTTCAGGAAACATCAGGAGATATCATCGTTATTTACCCACCAAAAAAGAGAGGTATTCCCTGACACCAAAAGATGTATAGCATCAGAAAGGATAGATAAATAACGGCTTGTTCCTTCACCTTATCCGAAATGGCACAGCGTAGCAATTTGCTGTAATAAAATATTCGATATATTTATCATCATAACGATCACTGCTGTGCAGGGCATAAGCTTCCCTTAATTCACTGACAGTTCGTGTCATCTTTTACGCATTTTTGCGCTATTTTTCTAAAACAATATCACCGACAAAAGTGGGGATTTGCGTTATACTCGCTGCCTTTTTCGGCACACTGCCGTCATTTAGCTGGCGTTTTCCAGCGTGTTAACACTTTTGAGGATACCAACATGCAACTTCCACACTGCCCGAAATGCAATTCTGAATACACCTATGAAGACAATGGCATGTTCGTTTGCCCGGAATGCGCCCATGAATGGAACGATGCGGAGCCTGCGCAGGACAGCGATACGCTGATTGTGAAAGACGCGAACGGCAACCTGCTGTCAGACGGCGACAGCGTTACCGTTGTGAAAGATCTGAAGGTAAAAGGCAGTTCTTCCATGCTGAAGATTGGTACCAAAGTGAAAAACATCCGTCTTGTTGAAGGCGATCATAATATCGATTGCAAAATTGACGGCTTCGGTCCGATGAAACTGAAATCTGAGTTCGTGAAAAAGAACTGATTGACCCGCCCGGTGACGCTTCGCTTACCGGGCGTTCGGGAACTACACTTAACGGGCTTTTCTTACGTGAGGTAAAGATTATGCCGTTAAGTCCCTACATCTCTTTCGCCGGCAACTGTGCGGAGGCCACCGCCTTCTATCAGCAGGCCGTCGGCGCAGAACTCCTCTACAAAATCACCTTCGGCGAAATGCCTAAAGACGAAAACAGCGAAGAAGGCTGTCCGTCCGGCATGAACTTCCCGGATACCGCCATCGCCCACTCTAACGTCCGCATCGCGGGCAGCGACATTATGATGAGCGACGGGATACCGCCTGGCAGCAGCGCGCAATACGCGGGTTTCACACTGGTGCTCGACACCCAGGATGTGTCGGAAGGCAAGCGCTGGTTCGACAACCTCGCCGATGGCGGCAATATTGAAATGGCCTGGCAGGAGACCTTCTGGGCGCACGGATTCGGCACTGTGACCGACAAATACGGCGTGCCGTGGATGATTAACGTCGTTAAATCGTAGGCTGGATAAGCGCAGCGCATCCGGCAACAGCGTCCGGTGGCGCTGCGCTGGCCGGGCCTACGGTGATTGTCATCAAATCCCCCTCAACTCTTCAAACTCCCGCAACCAACACTTAACCTGAATGTCATATTGATACGCCAGCATGAGGCCACATTTATCGTGAGGCCCAGCACATGCAAACTGTCATTCGCGTCGAGAAACTGAGCAAAACCTTCCATCACAACAAGGCGCTGCATGCCGTTGATCTGACCGTCCAGCAGGGCGAAATGGTGGCGCTGCTGGGGCCATCCGGTTCAGGAAAATCCACCCTTCTTCGTCACTTAAGCGGCCTCATTACCTGTGACAAAACGCCGGAAAGCCGCGTCGAGCTGCTGGGTAACACCGTGCAACATGCGGGGCGTCTGGCGAGCGATATTCGCAAAAGCCGCGCGCAGACGGGCTATATCTTTCAGCAGTTCAACCTGGTGAACCGCCTGACGGTGCTCGAGAACGTGCTGATTGGCGCGCTCGGCAGCACCCCGTTCTGGCGCACCTGCCTGCGCTGGTTCTCCCCTTCCCAGAAACAAGAAGCCTTACAGGCGCTGACCCGCGTCGGCATGGCGCATTTTGCCCACCAGCGCGTCTCAACGCTCTCCGGCGGACAGCAGCAGCGCGTCGCCATCGCCCGCGCCCTGATGCAGAAAGCCAAAATCATTCTGGCCGATGAGCCTATCGCCTCGCTGGATCCGGAATCGGCCCGCATCGTGATGGAAACCCTGCGCGACATCAACCAGAACGACGGCATCACCGTGGTGGTGACGCTGCATCAGGTGGATTACGCCCTGCGCTACTGCGAGCGCATCGTCGCCCTGCGTCAGGGCCACGTGTTCTTCGATGGCGCCAGCCATCAGTTTGATAACGAACGTTTTGATCATCTCTACCGCAGCGTAAACCGCGTCGAAGAACGCGCGCAGGCTGCTTAACGCCCCGATAACGAGGAATGGAAATGAACTACAAAGCCGTTGCCGCGCTGGCCTTCACC
>NZ_JABMCU010000163.1:0-10166 GCF_013179605.1 Enterobacter sp. CM29
ACGACCGGAAAGGCGATAATGGCTGCAGTGTAACCTGCCAGTTGAAACGCGTACGCAACGTTGTTGGTAAAATGGGCGCAGGCCCAGGTGCACAGCCCCAGCCATGCCGACATGCTTAACAGAAAGAGCCAGGGATCGTTCAGGGTATGGCCGGCAAGAAGCAGTGCAGCGGTCGCACCCAGCAGGCTACCCGCCACGCGCCCGAGGCTTTTACTGATAACGCCCCCGACGGTAGGGAAGCTGACGACCGCCGCAGAGGTCATCGCCCAGTAAGGCTCATCCAGATTCAGATAATAGGCAACCGTAAGCGCAAGGCACATGGCGATGCCGTTACGCAGCGCGTAACGCCACTGCGGCCGTGTCGCTTTTATCCACGGCGTATTGCGCCAGGAGAAAGCTCCCAGGTTCATCATCGCGATCCGATGGCGACGGTGCAGGTTGTGCCAGAGACCAGAGTAATGTCTTTCGGCAGTTGCTCTAACTCGACGCGAACAGGCACCCGCTGAGCCAGACGCACCCACGGTACGTTGGGTTTGATGTCAGGCACCAGACCAGAATCGGTTTCCACGCTCTGATCGTAAATTGCCCGACCTATGCTACTAACGTGACCCTGTAACTTTTCTGCACCGCTGTAAAGCGTGATCCGGGCAGGCGCACCCTCGCGGATATGGCGCAGCTTGGTCTCTTCAAAATAACCTACAACATAGAAAGAGTGGCTATCTACCAGGGCAAAGACCGGCTGGCCTGTGGTGGCGTAATCCCCCACACGGGTCGACAGGCTCGTGATCCATCCATCCACCGGAGCTTTGACCACGGTCTGGGTCAGCTGCCACTCGGCCTGTTTCAGCGTTGCCTCTGCAACCTTCAGGCTGGCCTGCATGGCTTTTACATTGATATTGGCGGTATCGAGATCTTCCGCAGAGATGTAATTCCTCGACAGATGTCGGCGACGTTCGGCTTCGTTATTGGCTTTTGCCAGATCTGATTGAGCTTTTGCGAGCTGCGCCTGGGCATTGAGCACCGCAATGTGGAAAGGGGTCTCATCGATGCGGAATAACACATCGCCCGCATGAACAAACTGGTTGTCCTTCACCAGCAGCGCGCTGATACTGCCGGACACCTGTGGCGTGATGCTGACCTGTTCTGCGCGGATCTTGCCGTCACGCGTCCAGGGCGACTGCATGTAATAATTCCAGAGCCACCAGCCGGCCATAAGCGCCAGCGCTAAAACGAAAAGAGTGGAAAAATATTTTAACGTTTTCAATGCTATTCTCACCACACGGTTAACACGGCAAGGCCAAGACAGACGGAAAGGGTAAACAGGGAGAGATCCATTAACATCGGGTGCCAGATTTCACCGGAATACATCCAGTCGCGCAGCAGACGATGCGCAATGAGCCAGATCACAAAACCGACCATCACGGCTTTAAACAGTGGCGGAAAGTAGACCGATGCGCCGACAATCAGATCCTGGAGGGGCAACCCTGCGGAGAGGGAAAAAAACGTCACAAGCAGTGATCCTTTGCAGTGGGGTGAGGGCCACAATGGCATATTTCAATGCGATGGCGCATTACCGTTCAGTGTAAATCATCCTTTCAGGAATGATGAATACCGTGATTGCATTTGTTTTGGCAATACAAATACTGCAAACTATTCTAAAATCACTATAATCACTTAGCAAGCTAATTATAAGGAGATGAAATTGGAATCGCCATTAGGTTCTGATCTGGCAAGGTTGGTACGCATCTGGCGTGCTCTGATTGACCATCGCCTGAAACCTCTGGAACTCACGCAGACGCACTGGGTTACGCTGCATAACATTCATCAGCTCCCGCCCGACCAGTCACAGATCCAACTGGCAAAAGCGATTGGCATTGAGCAGCCGTCACTGGTGCGCACTCTTGACCAACTGGAAGAGAAGGGACTTATCTCCCGACAAACCTGCGCCAGCGACCGTCGCGCCAAGCGGATCAAATTGACGGAAAAAGCGGCCCCGATTATTACTGAGATGGAAGCTGTCATCAGTAAAACGCGTGGGGAGATCCTTGAAGGTATTTCCCCCGCTGAGCTGGAGATGCTGATAGGACTCATCGCCCGTCTTGAGCAGAACATCCACGATCTGCAGTCTCGCGACTGACCGAACGTAAAGGCCTTGCGAAATCAAGGCCTTTCTTATTATCTGAACACCACCACCCGGTTGCGCCCTGTCTCTTTTGCCTCATACATGGCTTTATCCGCGCTCTCCACGCAGGTTTCCGCACTGGTTTCCGGCGTGGTTGCGGTGAATACGCCCATGCTGATGGTAATAGGTTCCGGCAGATGACCGCCGCTGCTGGCTTTATCAAACCCGCTCAGCTTGAGGCGAATGCGCTCGGCCACCTGCCTCGCGGCGTCTGAAGGGGTATTTGTCAGCATCAACACAAACTCTTCACCACCGATTCGGGCCGCGATATCCTGGGGGCGCACGGAATCCGTCAGCAGATTAGAGACGAACTGTAATACCTTATCGCCCTGCAAATGCCCGTAACAGTCGTTGATACGTTTGAAACGGTCAAGGTCGCTTACCACCACCGATACCGGGTGTGCCTCCGTTGCAGAGCTGAGGGCATAGTTTAATGAATCATAAAAATAGCTGCGATTATAAAGACGGGTAAGCGGGTCGCGGATTGAATTTTGATATGACTGCTGGTATTTGACGTGCGAGTCACGATACAAATTAAAGACGTCGGAAAGCAAAATGAAAATAATCATTAATGTCGCGATAGTTTCGAATAACCGGGCGCGGTACCATGATACATCTTCTACGTATCCACCTAACAACAGCATTAACAGCGTGACGACATAACAGACGCATAAAAAATTGCCGCCCGCCCAGAACAAATTTCTTATCCGGGTCACGACCATCAGGGTGATTAATGTGACAACCCAAAGAATGACCAAAATGATGTTGATGGTCTGGCTCCAGAGAATCATGAACTGCCGGGTTTCATTATCCACAAGATCCAGGGTTAACGTCGTGGAATGGCTGGAATAGAACCACGCCAGCCAAAGCATGCAGCCCGTAAAGAGAGCCGATCCGACAACAATACCGATGTGGGTGCTTCGTGAAAGGGGGGAAACGCGAAGCGTATAAAGTAAGGCTGAGGCCATCATGAGCACCGCCATTAAGAGGTGTCGGAACATATAAAAGATCATCGCGTCATTATAGTTCGCCTCGTTGAACTGATAGAGATCCAGCCAGCCTGGAAAACTGGATAGCGTACCCACCATCAGCAGTGCTGAACCGGCAAAGGCTGACGCAATCGGAACGAGATATAGTCGTTTTTTATCACACCAGTATTTCATTGCCATAAAACAGGCGATAAACAGATGGAATACCAGAAGAAAAATAGTGAGCGTAGGGAAAAATAGCGGAGAGAATGAAGGAACCCATTCAACAAGTTTTATAAAACAACCTTGTAACACGGCAATGATTACAATGCACCCAAGTGCAAAGGCCACAAAGCGGTTCATTACAAATCGACAGTTCGCAAGCATAGAATTTTAAAAAATTAAAAAGAGGAAAAAGAGAATCAGACGAGTCTAAAGGTGGGAGATAAAAAATACTTTGCGCAGGAACAATATCAGAGGGGATTAATTATACACCGTGTGAATGTATTTTTATAAATACATTTTTTAAAATGATAATTTTTGTAAATGGATGCGGCCCGAAAAGACCGCATCCGTCGGGATATTAACGCGGGGAGACGGTGACCTGGCTACCATTGCTTGCCAGTACAACACGCTGGCCTGCAGAGAAGCGAGTATTACCCTGTTTCTGCACAACCATAATGGTGCTGCCATCGTCTTTACGGATTTCCAGCTCAACGCCCTGAGTTTTGTTCATCGCACCCTGAACGCCCTGACCCGCTACGCCGCCTGCAACTGCGCCTGCTGCGGTAGCCAGAGAGCGACCGGTGCCGCCACCAATGGTGTTACCCAGGAAACCACCCAGCACAGCACCACCGATTGCGCCCACGACGTTCGTGTCATCACCACCCTGAATCTGAACAGGACGGGCATTAACGATAGTACCGTAGGTCACGTTCTGTACCTGTTTAGCTTCAGAAGCACTATATACGTCGCCGGAGAGTGAATTGTCGTTCACACAACCCGCCAGTGTTAAACCAATCAGCGAAACGCCCAGTACACGTAAAATCATTTGACTCTCCTGTTCACCAAAAAACGCCCGGTTGGGGCATCCGTTATGGCTAAATTATATGGCATTCCTGACCACAGTTCATATCTTTGCATGCCGAATAGATAAATTTTACCTGAACGGGGCTTAACGGGACATAAACAAAAACCGCCTGTGCTACAGGTCTGAGATTGTTAAAAAATATTATCACCGGATAGCAAAGCAGCGTTATTTATGATGGAGTGGTTGCACTTAGCCCATGTAACGTAAGGAAAGCGCATGAAATCGGGTCGCTATATCGGTGTGATGTCTGGTACCAGTCTTGACGGTGTGGATGTCGTTCTGGCCGCCATTGATGAAAACATGGTGGCGCAGCAGGCAAGCCTGACCTGGCCTATTCCGGTCTCGTTAAAAGAAGAGATCCTGAACATCTGCCAGGGGCAACAGCTGACGCTTTCCCAACTGGGCCAACTGGATGTGCGTCTGGGGGCGCTGTTTGCTGATGCGGTACTGGCTCTGATGCAGCAAGAAAGACTTCATCCGCAGGATGTCGTGGCAATAGGCTGCCATGGGCAGACCGTCTGGCATGAACCTGTCGGCGAGGCGCCGCACACGATGCAAATTGGCGATAATAACCAGATTGTGGCAAAAACCGGCGTGACGGTGGTGGGGGATTTCCGTCGTCGCGATATGGCCCTCGGCGGGCAGGGGGCGCCGCTGGTTCCGGCATTTCATCAGGCGCTGCTGGCGCACCCGGTGGAGCGCAGAATGGTTCTGAACATTGGCGGGATTGCCAACCTGTCGATGCTCATTCCCGGGCAGCCCGTGCGTGGATACGATACCGGGCCCGGTAATATGCTGATGGATGCCTGGATCTGGCGTCAGAACGGTAAACCCTACGACAAAGACGCGCAGTGGGCCAGCCAGGGGAAAGTGATCCTTCCCTTGCTGCAAGCCCTGTTAAGCGATCCATTCTTTGCCCTGCCCGCGCCGAAAAGCACGGGGCGAGAGTATTTCAACTACGGCTGGCTTGAACGTCATCTGGCACGCTTCCCCGGCCTTGCGCCTCAGGATGTGCAGGCTACGCTGACTGAGCTTACCGCCGTGTCGATTTCTGAACAGGTGTTGCTCAGCGGCGGGTGCGAGCGTCTGCTGGTATGCGGAGGCGGAAGCCGCAACCCCCTCCTGATGGCACGCCTCGCCGCCCTGCTGCCGGGCACCGAAGTCACGACCACTGACGAAGCCGGGATCAGCGGAGACGACATGGAAGCGCTGGCCTTCGCCTGGCTTGCCTGGCGTACGGTTGCCGGTCTGCCCGGGAATTTACCCTCCGTAACCGGTGCGCGAGAGGCGAGCGTCCTCGGTGCTATTTTCCCGGCAAATCCGCGCCATAATCAGAGTTAACTGAAATTCAGCGGGAGGCATAACCCGTAAAATAGGGAAAAACAGGAGGGCGGTTAGGCCCTCCAGGACCAGGATAGTCTTCGGAATCTGCCCATGAAAAAACTTCTTCTCATTGCTGTACCTTTTCTTATGACCGGATGCAGCGTCTATAACCAGTTCGTTGAGCGTATGCAAACCGATACGCTGGAATATCGTTGTGATGAAAAACCGCTGACGGTGAAGCTGAACAACACTCGCCAGGAAGCCAGCTTTGTTTATGACAATAAGTTGTTGACGCTGAAGCAGGGGATGTCCGCCTCCGGGGCGCGTTACACGGATGGGATCTACGTCTTCTGGTCAAAAGGTGACAGCGCCACCGTCTATAAGCGAGACCGCATTGTGCTGAACAATTGTCAGCTGGAAAATCCGAAGCGTTGAGATTTTTGAAGGGGGCGCGCACAATAGCGCCACCCAATCTCACTTTCAGCTAACGCCATGTCAGATAACGACGAACTACAGCAAATTGCGCATCTGCGCCGTGAATACACCAAAGGCGGTCTGCGCCGCCAGGATCTTCCCGCCGAACCGCTGGTGCTTTTTGAACGCTGGCTGAAACAGGCCTGCGAAGCGAAACTGGCCGACCCGACGGCGATGGTCGTTGCCACGGTTGATGAAAACGGTCAGCCGTATCAACGCATCGTTCTTCTTAAGCATTATGACGAGAAAGGGCTGGTGTTCTACACCAACCTTGGTAGTCGTAAAGCGCATCACCTGGAAAATAATCCGCGTATTAGCCTGCTCTTCCCGTGGCATATGCTTGAGCGCCAGGTGATGGTTACCGGCAAGGCAGAGCGCCTCTCTACGCTCGAAGTGGTGAAATATTTCCACAGCCGACCGCGCGACAGTCAGATTGGCGCCTGGGTTTCTAAACAGTCCAGCCGAATCTCGGCCCGCGGCGTACTTGAAAGTAAATTCCTCGAACTCAAACAGAAGTTTCAGCAGGGTGAAGTGCCGCTGCCGAGTTTCTGGGGCGGGTTCCGCATCCCCATTGAGCAGATGGAATTCTGGCAGGGCGGTGAGCACCGCCTGCACGATCGCTTTTTATACCAGCGCGACAACGGTGGCTGGAAAATAGACCGACTGGCACCGTAATCCCCAAAATTTGTTGATTTAAGCGCTAGCGCACACCGCGCTGGCGCTTTATTCTATGGTCCTTTCGCATCAGGCGAAAAGTCGTGTACCGGCAAAGGTGCAGTCGTTTATACATGGAGAATTTGATGGCAAGCAGTAACTTGATTAAACAATTGCAAGAGCGGGGCCTGGTGGCCCAGGTGACGGACGAGGAAGCGTTAGCAGAGCGACTGGCGCAAGGCCCGATCGCGCTCTATTGCGGCTTCGATCCCACCGCTGACAGCTTGCATTTGGGGCATCTTGTTCCATTGTTATGCCTGAAACGCTTCCAGATGGCGGGTCATAAGCCTGTTGCCCTGGTTGGCGGTGCGACTGGTCTGATTGGCGACCCAAGTTTCAAAGCCGCTGAGCGTAAGCTGAATACCGAAGACACCGTGCAGGAGTGGGTGGATAAGATCCGTAAACAGGTTGCACCGTTCCTGGATTTCAACTGTGGTGACAACGCTGCGATTGCGGCGAACAACTACGACTGGTTTGGTGGCATGAACGTGCTGACGTTCCTGCGTGACATCGGCAAACACTTCTCTGTTAACCAGATGATTAACAAAGAAGCGGTCAAGCAGCGTCTTAACCGTGACGATCAGGGAATCTCTTTCACCGAGTTCTCCTACAACCTGTTGCAGGGGTATGACTTCGCCTGCCTGAACAAGCTGCACGGCGTGTCGCTGCAAATTGGCGGTTCTGATCAGTGGGGTAACATCACCTCCGGTATCGATCTGACCCGTCGCCTTCACCAGAATCAGGTGTTTGGTCTGACCGTGCCGCTGATCACCAAAGCAGACGGTACCAAGTTTGGTAAAACCGAAGGCGGCGCAGTATGGCTTGATCCGAAGAAAACCAGCCCGTACAAATTCTACCAGTTCTGGATCAACACGGCGGATGCCGATGTTTATCGCTTCCTGAAATTCTTCACCTTTATGGATATCGAAGAAATCAATGCGCTGGAAGAAGAAGACAAGAACAGCGGTAAAGCACCGCGCGCCCAGTATGTGCTGGCCGACGAAGTGACTAAACTGGTTCACGGTGAAGAAGGTCTGGCAGCGGCGAAACGCATTACGGCGAGCCTGTTCAACGGGACCCTGAGCGATTTAAGCGAAGCGGACTTCGAACAGCTTGCTCAGGATGGCGTGCCGATGGTGGAGATGGAAAAAGGCGCCGATCTGATGCAGGCGCTGGTGGACTCCGAGCTCCAGCCGTCTCGCGGTCAGGCGCGTAAAACCATCGCCTCTAACGCGATCACCATTAATGGCGAAAAACAGGCCGATCCGGAATACACCTTTACCGAGAACGACCGTCTCTATGGTCGCTACACGCTGCTGCGTCGCGGTAAGAAAAATTACTGCCTGGTCTGCTGGAAGTAATTAAAAGTACGCAGGGGCGTGGGAAACCACGCCCCTTTTGTTTTGACAGGGTTTGGTAAGTACAACATGAAGAACATCCTCGCCATTCAGTCCCACGTTGTTTTTGGACATGCTGGCAACAGCGCTGCGGAATTCCCGATGCGCCGCCTCGGGGCCAACGTCTGGCCCCTCAATACCGTTCAGTTCTCGAATCACACCCAGTACGGTAAATGGACCGGCTGCGTGATGCCGCCGTCACATCTGACGGAGATCGTTCAGGGGATTGCGGATATCGACCAGCTTAAACGCTGCGATGCCGTACTGAGCGGTTATCTGGGTTCGGCGGAGCAGGGGGAACATATCCTCGGCATTGTGCGCCAGGTGAAAGCGGCAAACCCCGCGGCGAAATATTTCTGCGATCCGGTGATGGGACATCCGGAAAAAGGCTGCATCGTCGCGCCGGGCGTTGCGGAGTTTCATGTCCGTCATGCATTGCCCGCCAGCGATATTATTGCGCCAAATCTGATTGAACTTGAGATCCTGTGCGAGCATCCGGTCAACAGCGTAGAAGAGGCTGTACGCGCCTCTCGCGAGCTCCTCGCCCAGGGGCCAGAGATTGTGCTGGTTAAGCACCTGGCACGCGCAGGGTTGAGCCAGGACCGTTTTGAAATGCTGTTGGTGACCAAGGACGAAGCCTGGCACATCAGTCGACCGCTGGTGGATTTCGGTGCACGTCAGCCTGTCGGAGTTGGGGATATGACCAGCGGTTTGCTGCTGGTGAAGCTATTGCAGGGCGCAAGCCTGCGCGATGCGCTGGAGCACGTCACCGCAGCCGTTTATGAAATCATGATTGCGACGAAGACGATGCAGGAATATGAGCTCCAGGTGGTCGCGGCGCAGGATCGCATCGCGAAGCCCGAGCATTATTTCAGCGCAACCCAATTGTAAGAGCAGGGATAGTGTAGGCCGGGTAAGCGCAGCGCCACCCGGCAATACAGCGCGCTCGGATTAATTCAACCCTTCTGCCTTCAGCGCCGCTGCAACCGCAGGGCGTGCCGCTACGCGTTCCATATACGACGCAATATGATCTAATCCTTCCAGGTTCAGCTTCACCGCGCGCGCCCAGCGCAGAACGGTAAACAGATACGCATCAGCAATGGTGAAACGCGCACCGCAGATCCACTGATCGTCTTTCAGTGATTCATTAATGTACTGCATCTTTTTCTCAAGTAACGCACGTACGGTCGGTTTGTACTCTTCCGGAGTATCCGGGCGGAACAGCGGCGTAAAGCCTTTGTGCAGCTCGGTCGCGATGTAGTTAAGCCACTCAAGGGTTTTATAGCGAGAGATACTGCCTGTTGGTGCCAGCAGCTGACGATCAGGCACGTTGTCGGCCAGGTACTGCATTATCGCCACGCCTTCGGTCAGCAGCGTACCATCATCCAGCAGCAGGGCCGGAACCTGCCCTTTTGGGTTAATCGCAAAAAAGTCACCCCCGTTTTCCAGGCGCTTTTTCATCAGGTCAACGCCGTCCAGCGTGAAATCCTTACCGCTCTCGCGAAGGGTGATATGCGAAGCAAGAGAGCAGGCGCCCGGTTTATAGAACAGTTTCATCGGTAACTCCTTTTTGCTGAGGTTCCCGCTATGTTAGTGCGCGTTCAGATAAAAAAAAAGCCGCTAATCAATTAGCGGCTTCTGTTCAGTCGTTTCCCGATGACATTACGCGTTCGCGGTGTTGATCGCTTTAGCGGATTTGTCGTCGTCCTGCGTCATACGATTGAGTTTTGGTGCGGTGAGCAGCATCAGCACGGCAATTACGGCTGTCGCGATACCAATTTGCATGAACACGGTGCCGTAGACGTTCAGGGAGACCAGCGGGTCGGTAACGTTGTCCGGTACCGCCATCAGGTTCGCAATCTTACCTGCAATGATGGCTGCGCCAGCGGTCGTCAGGAACCAGCTACCCATGATGAAGCCCATCAGACGCTGAGGGACCAGCTGTGCAACCATCGCCAGGCCCAGACCGGAGATCATCAGTTCACCGATGGATTGCAGCGCATAGCTCAGGATCAGCC
>NZ_JABMCU010000164.1:0-10076 GCF_013179605.1 Enterobacter sp. CM29
TCGCCGGTTTCACAACGCACGGATTTGATCCCCGAAGCCGTGAGCGCGGCAAAAGAGAGTGACGTGGTGGTGGCCTGCGTGGGCGACCTCGCCGGGCTATTCCAGAGCGGTACCGTGGGGGAAGGATCGGATACCGATTCGCTGAATCTGCCGGGCGTGCAGCAACAGCTGCTTGAGGAGCTGGTGGCAACCGGCAAGCCGGTAATTGTCGTCATGACGGGCGGGCGTCCTTATAACCTTCAGGGGCTGGAAGAGAAGGTGGCCGCGCTGATGATGGCCTGGGCACCGGGGCAGGAAGGGGGCTGGGCGATTGCCGATATCTTAACCGGCCGCGCGGAGCCGCAGGGCAGGCTGGTAGTCAGCGTGCCGAAAAACGCCGGGGCGATGCCGTACTACTATAACCACAAGCTGAAAAGCGGCGGCACGCCGTTTGCGTTCCATTTCGGCGCACTTTACCCGTTCGGTTACGGTCTTGGCTGGACGCAGTTTCGCTGGAGTGCGGCGCGTCTCGCTGAAAGCCACGTCCCGGTCGACGGAGAGGTGGTGTTAAGCGTCGATGTCAGTAACATCGGGGAGCGCAGCGGCAGCGAAGTAATACAGGTGTACGTGCGTGACAAAGTCGCGACGCAGGTTCGTCCGCTTCAGGAGCTGAAAGCGTTTCAACGCGTTACGCTTTCACCGGGAGAAACCGCCACCCTGACCTTTACCTTGCCGGTGGAGATGTTTAATTTCACCCGCCGGGACGGGAAGCGAATTGTCGAGCCAGGTGAATTTGAGCTACAGGTTGGCGCGTCCTCGGCGGATATTCGCGAGGTGGTGAACGTGCAGGTGACCGGGGAGACGCGGGTGCTGGAGGGGGAATGGCAGATGTTGAGTAGGAGTGAAATTTGTAAAAATTAATATTCAGGACTCGCCTGGCCACAAAGGCGAGTCCTCTTTCAAGCAATCAAAAGAGGAAAATGAACTTACAAAGCACTAATAACTTAAAAAAATAGTTCGCATAAGAATAGTCTTAGCCGCCTTGCTCTGAGCCTGGAACTGATATAGCTACTCCTCACCGTCTGCTGGTTGCAAGACTGCGCCAGATAGCCTGATAGGTTTGATTAGCTATAAAAGATGAAATTTAAATGAATATACGGACTCTGTCTGATTTAAGTTCCCTGTGCAACGGCTACATGACAACGCAATGCAGGGAAAACGAAGAACTACAGTGCATAGCGTCAGAACTCAGGATTCAATAAGTAACTGGAGAGGTTAAGTGGTTGTAGATATTTCGGTGTTATTCATTATTCTTTTAATGATTGTGTGCGCCCTGATTTATCGCCTTTCTGTCATGGAAGATAAGTTGTTAGCAATGGAGTTAAGACACGCTACGGAAGTCAACGCAGCGCGTAGAGAAGGGTATATAAACTGCATGAATCTTCATGCTCAGGTTGAAAAAAGTATAAAAGATAAAGCTTAATGATGGCGTTTTTAGGAACGCCAGTTTGGCTGTTATATCATTTACTGTGCTTGCCTTGACGTTTATCTTTTTTCTTATGGCGGGAAAATAACCCACATAACTATTATTGACAGAAGAAAAAGATGCAGGCGCTGCTCCTGCAGTGGTCAGCCGCCTTAAACGTGGTGATGCTCATTACAACGTGAACGTGCTCGCGCTGATGAACGGGCAGAGGCGACTAATAATTCAGAGTAAAAGGGACACCTGGCGGTACGAGAAAGATATTCAGTTGATAGTGAAATGGCATATGCTTATGACGAATGGAACTAAACAGTAAAACTCTTTCATCGCTATTCATCCGTCTGTAATGAACGGTTGTTTCGTTTAAAACACGCCTAAATCCTATGCCCTCAGCATAAGGTAAATAAAAAAAAAGCCCATCGTGGGAGATGGGCAAAGACTACACACAGCAATTCGTTGTTTCACTCAGGGGATTTCCATGCTTATAAATCAAGGTGTTGATTTATAACCGTGTCTTAATAGTAGGCATGCCAACTTTATGAGTCGATCGGATTCGTCTCAATAGTTAAAGGGAGGTAAAGATTTCTTGAAGAGAATGACGGTTTTAGGCATGAAAAGGCGGGTCTGACCAGTGCGCAGAGAATAAATAGTTTAGCAACGTTTAAGTATTCCTGCGAAGAGTGTAGGCCGGGTAAGCGTTAGCGCCACCCGGCAAAGGTTCTTACTGCGCGTTCTTATCTTCCAGCTCTTCAAGTTCGCTTAAGATGAGGTCCGGATCGGTTCCGGGTGGCGGCACTTCATGCACCCAGGCAGAGAAGAGACGCCAGGTTACCGCAAGCAGCACCGGACCGATAAACAGGCCAATCATGCCGAAGGCAATCAACCCCCCGATCACCCCAGACAGGATCAGAATCAGCGGCAGATCAGCGCCCATGCGGATGAGGAGAGGACGAATCACGTTATCCATGGTGCCCACCACGCAACTCCAGACCAGCAGCACCGTGCCCCAGGTCGTGTCCCCCGTCCAGTAAAGCCAGATAATGCAGGGAACCAGCACCAGCAGCGGACCAAGCTGTGCCAGACAGGTCATCAGCATGACAACGGTGAAAATGGTGGCATAAGGTACGCCGGAAACCGCCAGCCCGATACCGCCAAGCACCGCCTGCACCAGCGCTGTGACCACCACGCCGAGCGCCACCGCGCGAACGGCCTGGGCTGCCAGCAGCACGGCCGCATCGCCGCGTTTACCTGCCAGCCGGGTGGCGAAATGGCGTACCCCCAGCGCAACCTGCTCGCCGCGCCAGTACAGCAGGGCGCTGAAGACCAGCATCAACGTACAGTGCATCATGAAGCGACCAATATGCGCAGCCTGCCCGACAAACCAGGTGGTAGTTGTGCCGATGTACGGGCGCACTTTGGCCATCAGGGCGCTACCGCCCATCTCCAGCAGGCTGTGCCAGCCGCTGTATAGTTTTGCGCCCACAACAGGAATGCTGTTCAGCCACGCGAGATCCGGCAGCGTCATGTCACCGCTGGTGACCGCGCGAATAACCGGGCCGCTGCTGTCAACCAGGCTGTTAACCAGCAGCGCAATGGGAATAATAAACAGCAGGAACAGCAGCAGCGTCATCACCAGCACGGCAAGGCCGCGGCGACCAAACAGCAGTTTCTGCAAACGTAAGAGTAAAGGCCAGGTTGCGACCACGACGGTCGCGGCCCAGGCAAATCCGAGCACGAAAGGACGAACAATCCACAGACACGCAATAATCATAATGGCTAAGAACAGCACCGACAGCAGTATCTGTGCGACATCCCTGGGCTGACGAAGATTGACCATAAACGAAACTTTCCTTAAATGAACACCAGCAAGGCTGATGGGAATATAAACCGCATCTCTCTAATCATTAGTGATTTCAGCGATTTTTGACAGGCGGATTTTGCCCGTAATTCTACGAAGCACATAAGAAAAAAATGTGATAAAACTTTCCAGACACAACGCAAACGATTTCACACTCTTCTCATTAGGGTCGACAGCAATGATCCCACAGATTTCTCAGGCACCGGGCGTCGTTCAACTGGTGCTTAATTTTTTGCAGGCACTGGAGCAACAGGGTTTTACAGGTGATACCGCCACCGATTATGCCGACAGGCTGACGATGGCAACCGATAACAGTATTTACCAGCTTCTTCCCGATGCCGTCGTTTTCCCGCGCTCTACCGCCGATGTGGCCCTCATCGCCCGTCTGGCGTCGCAGGAGCGTTTCAGCTCCCTGGTCTTTACCCCGCGCGGCGGCGGGACGGGCACCAATGGGCAGGCGCTGAACCAGGGCATCATCGTTGATATGTCCCGCTATATGAATCGCATCATTGAGATCAACCCGGAAGAGGGGTGGGTGCGTGTGGAAGCGGGGGTAATCAAAGATCAGCTGAATCAGTTTTTAAAACCGTATGGCTATTTTTTTGCGCCCGAGCTTTCCACCAGTAACCGCGCAACCCTTGGCGGGATGATCAACACCGATGCCTCAGGGCAGGGCTCGCTGGTCTACGGCAAAACCTCCGATCACGTCATGGGTGTGCGGGCGGTGCTGCTGGGGGGCGATATTCTCGATACCCAGCCGTTGCCGGTCGAACTGGCTGAAACGCTGGCAAAAGAGAGCACCACCAGCGGACGGATTTATCGCACCGTGCTGGAGCGCTGCCGCGAAAATCGCGAACTGATCCTCGACAAATTCCCGAAGCTCAATCGCTTCCTGACGGGCTACGATCTGCGCCATGTCTTTAATGACGATCTGAGCCAGTTCGATCTTACCCGCATACTGACCGGGTCAGAAGGTACGCTGGCCTTTATCACCGAAGCGCGTCTGGATATCACCCCGCTGCCGAAGGTGCGCCGTCTGGTGAACGTCAAATACAACTCCTTTGACTCCGCGCTGCGTAATGCCCCGTTTATGGTGGAGGCGCGGGCGCTGTCGGTGGAAACCGTTGATTCAAAAGTCCTGAACCTGGCCCGGGAAGATATTGTCTGGCATTCGGTGAGCGAACTGATTACCGACGTGCCGGATAAAGAGATGCTCGGTCTGAACATCGTCGAGTTCGCCGGCGATGACGCAGAGCTGATTGAGAGCCAGGTGAGCACGCTCTGCCAGCGTCTGGACGAGTTGATTGCACAGGGTGAGGGCGGCGTCATTGGCTGGCAGCTGTGTAACGACCTCTCCGGCATCGAGCGAATCTACGCGATGCGTAAAAAGGCGGTGGGGCTGCTCGGTAACGCGAAAGGGGCGGCGAAGCCGATTCCATTTGCGGAAGATACCTGCGTGCCGCCGGAGCATCTGGCGGATTATATTGTGGAGTTTCGTGCGCTGCTCGACAGCCATGGTCTGAGCTATGGCATGTTCGGGCACGTTGACGCGGGTGTGCTACACGTGCGCCCGGCGCTGGACATGTGCGATCCGCAGCAGGAGATCCTGATGAAGGAGATCTCCGACGAGGTCGTGGCCCTTACGGCCAAATATGGCGGTTTGTTATGGGGAGAGCATGGCAAAGGATTCCGCGCCGAGTACAGCCCGGCGTTTTTTGGCGAACAACTCTACGCCGAGCTGCGTAAGGTGAAAGCCGCTTTTGATCCTGATAACCGTCTTAACCCGGGTAAAATCTGCCCGCCAGAGGGCGTTGATGCGCCGATGTTGCAGGTAGACGCCGTCAAGCGCGGCACCTATGACCGACAAATTCCGATTGCGGTACGTGCTTCCTGGCGCGGCGCGATGGAGTGCAACGGCAACGGGCTGTGCTTCAACTTCGATCTGAAAAGCCCGATGTGTCCGTCGATGAAAATCACCAGCAACCGCATCCACTCTCCAAAAGGACGTGCGACGCTGGTGCGCGAATGGCTGCGCCTGCTGGCTGACCGCGGCATTGACCCGCTCAAGCTGGAACTGGAGCTGCCGGAAAAACGCGCCAGCCTGCGCGGGCTCATCGAACGGACCCGCAACAGCTGGCATGCGAATAAAGGCGAATACGATTTCTCGCATGAGGTGAAAGAGGCGATGTCCGGCTGCCTGGCGTGCAAGGCGTGTTCAACCCAGTGCCCGATTAAAATTGACGTGCCGGAATTCCGTTCCCGCTTCCTCCAGCTGTACCACACGCGTTATCTGCGCCCGATGCGCGATCATCTGGTGGCAACGGTGGAGAGTTACGCGCCGCTAATGGCTCGTGCGCCAAAAACCTTTAACTTCTTTATCAATCAGCCGCTGGTGCGCAAACTGTCTGAAAAACATATCGGCATGGTGGATCTGCCGCTGCTGTCGGTGCCATCGCTCCAGCGTCGGCTGGTGGGGCACCGCTCGGCGAACATGACCCTGGAACAACTGGAAGCATTAAGCCCTGAGCAGAAAGCGAAGGTGGTGCTGGTGGTGCAGGATCCGTTTACCAGCTATTACGATGCGCAGGTGGTGGCTGATTTTGTCCGTCTGGCAGAGAAAATTGGCTACCAGCCGGTGGTACTGCCGTTCTCGCCGAACGGCAAGGCGCAGCACATTAAAGGTTTCCTGACCCGCTTCGCGAAAACCGCGCAGAAAACTTCAGATTTCCTGAATCGCGTGGCGCAGCTCGATATGCCAATGGTGGGCGTCGATCCGGCGCTGGTGCTCTGTTACCGGGATGAATATAAGCAGACGCTCGGCGATAAGCGTGGTGATTTTCAGGTCTTACTGGTGCATGAGTGGCTGCCTGCGGTGCTGAAGCAAACGGCCCCTCAGGAGGTCAGCGGAGAATCCTGGTACCTGTTTGGGCACTGCACTGAAGTGACCGCGCTGCCGACGGCGCCTGCCCAGTGGGCTTCTATCTTCGCCCGCTTTGGCGCGAAGCTGGAAAGCGTCAGCGTGGGCTGCTGCGGTATGGCCGGAACCTACGGTCATGAAGTCAAAAACCACGCTAACTCGCTCGGCATTTACGAGCTGTCGTGGCACCAGGCAATGCAGCGCCTGCCGCGTAACCGCTGTCTGGCGACGGGCTACTCCTGCCGCAGCCAGGTGAAACGGGTGGAAGGTAACGGCGTTCGCCATCCCTTGCAGGCTTTACTGGAGATTATCGGATGATCTGGAAACGTGCGGTCACTCTGCAGGCCTTAAATGCCATGGGTGCGGAAAACATGGTCGGTTTGCTGGATATCCAGTTTACGCGCATTGGCGATAACGAACTTGAAGCGACGATGCCAGTAGACAGCCGTACTCATCAACCGTTTGGCCTGCTGCACGGCGGTGCGTCCGTCGTGCTGGCCGAAACGCTGGGGTCGGTCGCGGGTTACCTGTGTACGGAAGGGGAGCAGAAGGTGGTCGGGCTGGAGGTCAATGCCAACCACATCCGCTCCGTTCGCAGCGGGCGCGTGCGCGGTGTTTGCCGCGCACTGCACGCCGGAAGTCGTCATCAGGTGTGGCAGATTGATATTCTGGACGAGCAGGATCGCCTGTGTTGTTCATCCAGACTGACGACGGCCGTTGTGTAAAGTTTCCGAATGTCTTGCTTTTGGTCAAAAATTAGCCGTCTGATTGTGATATACTGGTCACGTTTTGAACATAAGCGAGGACATCATGGATACTGAAATAACCCCAACACAGCTGGCAATTGAATATTTACGTCGCGATAAAAGCAATCTGTCTCCGGCGCAGTACCTGAAAAAGCTGAAACAACTTGAGCTGGAATTTACGGATTTGCTGGCGCTCTCTTCAAACGAGCTGAAAGAAGAGATCTACTTTGCCTGGCGGTTGGGCGTTCACGTCCATTGAGCAGTGAAGAAAAGGCCGCCCGCGCGGCCTTTTTTGTGTCTGAAAATCAGTATTTGGCAGGCAGCTTGTTAATTTTAATGAGCCGGCCTTCTTCCATTTCGATGAACCCGCCCGTTTTCAGGTCAGCCAGTATCCGCATTACGCCGCTGCGGGAAAGCCGGGTTTTATCCCGGATGTACCTTTCCGCCGTCACGCTGCGTCGGTAGTTGTCATCTTCCTGCATCAGCATCATGAGCTGCTGACGAATCATCTCGTAAGCCGTTGGCGCACCTTTCGGCATGACGTTGTGATAAAGGCGGTTATAGACAAACATCAGATGATTAGAAAGCAGCCCCCATAACGCCTTCTCTTTGATAACTTCTGCCACCCGATCGGTTGCTAGCACGCCGATCAGGCATGGCGTCACCGTTTTGAGATAATCGTTAAAATATATGTCCGTCAGATTAGCGAGACCAAACAGGGCGGGACTGCGCGCGGTGGTAAGCATCATGTCGTCGCTTCTTCTGTATATCGCGATTGTGCCCTCGAGAATTAAATAACACATACTCTGCCCGTTAACCTGGAGATCAAGTTGCTCACCGGGATCGGTTTTATACGTGGCGCAGTGCGGCTGTAAGTGGGAAATCAGTTCCTGGGCATAGGGAGAGCCGCGATGCGATGGTTTGTCAGAAGACATAGCGTTAACCTGGAAAGAGACTGTACTTTCTATAGTGTCGCTCTTATTTTCCACCTTCTCCAGAGATAAAAACAGCCTCAGTACTTGCGGGGTAAGTGATGGATCTCGATTAGCACGCCGCGCTCCATAGTGATGTATTTCCCCGTCCGCAACTCCGCCAGGATCCGCATAATGCCGCTGCGTGAAAGATAGGTGCGGCTTTTGATATAGGCTGCGGCGGTAATGCTTTGTCTTATGGCTTCCGGCTCCTGCATCAGTTCTACCAGCTGAAAGCGGATAATGTCGTAAGCCGACATCTGCGATATCTGGGCACAATGTTCGTAAACCCGCGATGCGGTATAGATCAGCAGGTTCGAGAAGGACTCCCATAAATTCTGTTGTGCGACTACGTGATTAAAACGCTCCAGCGTAACGCTAGCCACCTCTGAAGTTTCCAGCGCTCTGACGTAGAGGTGCTCAGAAGAAAACTGGCTGCTCACGCCGAGTATAAAAGGTGCGGATTCGGAATTTAAGACGATACCGTCACCTCGACGATGCAATGCCACGCTGCCATGTAACAGTAAAAAGCACTGGCGGATATCACCGGAATAATAATGGATGACTTCACCTTTAGCCATGATGCATCTTTCCGTATGCGGCAAAACATTATCGATTATTTTTTCAATGTGCTTAAGAGGCTTAGCGCCAAGCACTGTTGTTATTTCATTGCCTGAAACGGGCGCAATACGGGTGTTCATAAGAGGCCTCATACACTGATGCGATCATTTTTTGATCGACATAAAGAATTATCTTAAAAAACAGTTAGTCAGGGAATATTTTCGTCGAGTCTAATTATAGACTTGCCTATTAATGAGTGTTAATTAGTTGAATTTGAAACATTTTTGACTTAGGTCTAAAAGTAGACCGGGGACTTTATTGTTAAGATATTTCCAAAGTAATTTGTTTTGTTTTTGTTAAAAGAGAGTCTACAGCTAGACCCTAAAATCGATTGTGCGTAGAAAAAGAGTTGTATAAATTTTGATTCGTCGAAAGGGGTTTTATTTCTGCAACTGAATATCGGTAATAAATAAAGTAATACAGGAAAGAGAATTATGAATAAAAAATTGATGATGGCAATGTTAGCGGCAGGTTCTGTACTCACCATGACCAATGCATTTGCAGCGGCAGGTACCGTTAATTTTAACGGAAATATTCTGGATTCTGCCTGCGACGTAGATGTGGCATCTCAGAACCAGGTGGTGGTATTGGGCGATTATTATAAAACGGAATTCCCGACGGCGGGAGCCAGAACGGCTGCGACGCAGTTTAATATTATTTTGAA
Organism: Enterobacter sp. CM29; assembly: GCF_013179605.1. Taxonomy (NCBI): domain Bacteria; kingdom Pseudomonadati; phylum Pseudomonadota; class Gammaproteobacteria; order Enterobacterales; family Enterobacteriaceae; genus Enterobacter; species Enterobacter sp. CM29. The sequence continues at coordinate 9,240 of NZ_JABMCU010000164.1, forward strand.
AAACTGTCCTGTGACGGTCACTAATGCAAAAGTCCGTTTTGACGGTACGCCGGATTTAACCAACGCCAGCCTGCTGGCGATTGATACGTCCGTGGCGGGGGCGGCCACAGGGGTAGCGATTAACCTGATGACTGCAGATAAAGCCGATCTGCCGCTGTACGGCAGCAACAGCTATACCTACGCGCTCAGCAGTACGGCTGATAATACACTGAACTTCTACGCGCAGTATATCTCCACCGCAGCGTCCGTAACCGCGGGCCCGGCTAACTCGGTCGCGAACTTCTCAGTGGTTTACAACTAAGTCATTGGCAGTAATTAGCAGGGGGCTTCCCGGCCCCTTGTTTTATGAGGTATTGAAATGCGTTTTATAACGACAACTGGCCTGGCGATGGCGCTGTTATCGCTGACGTTAACATCCGCCAGTGCTGGAGTAGTTATTGGCGGCACCCGCATTATTTTCGATGGGGCAAAAAAAGAAGCGTCAATAAGTATCACCAATCCTGATGACGTTCCTTATTTAATCCAGTCGTGGATTGATGTTCAGGATGGGCAATCCGGTAAAGCGCCTTTTATTATTACGCCTCCGCTGTATCGGCTGGATGGCGGGCAAAAAAACCTTGAGCGTATTGTCATGACAGGCTCGCTGCCTCAGGGGCAGGAGAGTTTATTCTGGCTGAACATTAAAGCTATTCCATCAGCCTCAAAGCAAATGAACTCGCTGCAAATTGCCGTCAAAACGCGGATTAAACTTATTTATCGGCCAGAGAGCCTTCGTGCGTCTACCCCTGAGGAACAAACCAACAAATTAACCTGGCGTCGTGCGGGAAATGCTCTGCA